>JBBIVI010000087.1:0-5901 GCA_037439825.1 Candidatus Nitrosotenuis sp.
AAAAATGTAAGCAGATGGTCCAGTTATACAAAATGGGCGACAAAAAACAGCTCCAGGAGTTCATGGATCAAAACAGAATGGACTTTCCAATGATGATGTTTTTTGGGATGATGAACATGATGATGTTCTCAATGATGTTCTCAATGATTGGTGCATCAATGCATAACTATGTCCCCCCGGAGCAGATACCGCCAGGCGCAGAAAACCAGCCTGCTGATGTCGGCGAAGGTGCTGATTCTGGAGGAGACATGGGCGATGGCGGATACGACATAGATATTGGATTTTAGCGCAAAACTCGAAATTATAAATCCGTCCCAAGTCAGACAATCTGTTGTTATACACCTCTGCTGATGACTCTGGACTGATCAAGGTACTACAATTTCTAAAAGCACATCATGACGAGTATCTTTCAGGCGAAGACTTAAGCGAAGTTCTAAAAATCAGCAGGGTCGCAGTATGGAAACACATTAAAAAAATCCAGAATCTTGGCTACAAGATAGAATCAAAGCAAAACCTAGGATACAGACTTAGTGGAATAACCGACTTGATGCTTCCATGGGAAATAACAGATGGCCTAAAAACAAAACAAATTGGAAAAAAAGTCTACTATTTCGATGTGCTAGACTCTACACAAAGCTTTGCTACCTCAATTTCAAAAAATCAAAATGAGAATGGCGCAGTCATAATAGCTGAAACGCAAAAAGCTGGCAAAGGAAGACAAGGTCGCACCTGGGTGTCTCCAAAAGGCGGCATATGGTTGTCAATTATTTTACGGCCTACATTTGATGTTGGCAAGGTGACCCTAGTCCCATTTGCTGCGGCTGTAGCTTTGCACAACGCGATTCGAAAAACACTCAAGCTCGAGACTGAGATGAAATGGCCAAATGACATAACATTAAAGGGAAAAAAAGTAGCAGGCATGATAATTGATGCCTCAATAGAATCGACGCGAATTGAAAGTCTAGTTTTAGGAGTAGGAATAAACTTCAAAGTTGATGCAAAACAAATAGAAAGAAAAATCAAACAAAACGCAATTTTTTATGGCGTTGCAACCCTTGTAAATAAAGACAGTAAAACAAGGCCTGCAATGCTTGTGCAGTCATTTTTGGAAGAATTCGAAAAGATCTTGACGCTTTTTGATGCAGACAAAACGCAAACAATCATCAACCAGTGGACAAAAAACTCATCCACAATTGGAAGAACCATCAGCATTTCCACACCAACTGAAAAAATAGTTGGAAAAGCAATCAGGCTCGACAAAGATGGGGCATTAATAATAAAACAAAACTCAAAATCTGTCCGAATTACCGCCGGCGATGTAGTTTACTAGCTATTTTCTAGTCTTTCTTTTTGTTTTGGTACTCTTTTTTGGCTTTCTTCGATCCGATTTTGCGATAATGTTGGCTTCCGTCTTTACAATGTCTTTTAGGTCTGCCTGTATATCAAGTAACGAAGATACCAACTCTTCCAGCTTTTTTGTATATTCCTCATAAGCCAAAATAAGACTCGTCTTGGTCTCATCGCTTTTTGTCAGGTATTCGTTTATTCGTAAAAGATTGGTAGAGTTGATCATTTCAGGCAATTGTGGATCTGGTGAACCTAGACGGTTGAGTTCGTCTTGTGCCTTTTGTATTCTTTGTTTTAGTTCATTTAGATTACTCCCCAGCCCCAACATAATTAATCACAGTAAATCTTGTGTTATAATCATTTTTGTAGTCTGTGAGGTAGAAATTAAATCGCTTATTCTAGTGGCGTTTTTTCGTTTCTTAGCTCATCGACTAGCATTTTTGTTTTTGTCACAGCCCTAGTGATCATTTCAAAATATGCTCTTGTATCATCATCGACGAATTTACCTAGACGAGTAGTTAAGATCTCATTTGCATTTGAAATTACACATATTGGGTCAACTAGCTCGTTTATTAGATCACTGCGCCTTTGTGGCATATTTTGTACACATATGGGTTTTTGTTTTAGATTCTCACAGTGCACCGAGTTGTAACCCATCATTGCGTCTTCACTTTTCTTGGAGTAACCAAGATTTCGACTGGTTTTGATTTATTCCACAATAATGTACAAAGGCTAAACATGTTGTTGACCATCTCAATCGAATTCGTATGCATCACGGAATCATTTTCGTCATTTAGATCCATAGACGTATTCAGCGCACCAGACATTATCAGTTGTCTGTTTTCTTCTACTATCATCCTGCTTTTTGATGGCAGCTTGCCTAGTCGGATCTCAGATGGATTCAACCTCTCAACAAAATCGAGTTCTTTGTGACTCGTTACCTCGGTGAGTATGCGAATTTGTGTGCCTTCTTCTTTAAGCAACTGAATTCTTTCTGGAATTGCAGTATGATACATCCTCATCAGATCATCCGATGGTGCAACAATATATACAACACCTGTTGCTTTTTGTAAAAGCTTGCTTATTCGTGAATAAATGTTTGAACGTCCCTGTATTATGACAAATGACGATAATTCTTGGATGTCGTTTTCTTTTGCTATTACGTTTATGTCTTGAATGATTTTCTGTGAGAGATTCCTCATAGTGGTAATTTCGTCCTGTTTTCTTTCCAAAATTATCTGCAAGGCTTCTGATGGCGCTACTGCTGTACATAGAGTTGGGTTGGAAAACGTAGTTGTTACCACACCCATGTTTCGTAGCCTGTTTAAAGCCCTGTACGTCTTACCTCTGTCGATGTCTAATTTTGTGGAAAGTGCACCAACGGAGACTGGGCCCGTTTGGAGCAATCCCATATACACTTTCGAATCTATTTCTTCTAGGCCAAAAAAAGCCAGCGCCTCGACCATTTCTTTTTGATTCATGGTAATAATCCCCAATCTCCATTTACCGAACAAAATATGAGATGTTGTCTGTTCAAATTAGACAGACAATGGCCTAAGAATGGCATAGCCCACACAGACTTTTGAAAGTTATATAATCACGAGGTTTTGCAGGATATTCGATTTGGAGATAGTAATTGAACCATGGAAACGCCTTGTCATCCATGAAGTAATAGAATACAATTTTGAAGAATGGATGACACAAATTGCGTTTAGTAGCAAAACTGCAGGTGGTGCCATACCAACCATCAATTGGGCAAATGGAATCGTCTTTCAATCTTTTAACTTCCCAGACACTAATTCAATCATTGATGAAAAACTCAAAGGTACACTACATTGGTCTTCTGTCATGTTCGCGCTAAAAGAAAAATACGAAAAACAGATCATAAAAGATAACGCAACAATCAACCTCATCGATGTAAGCGTCAATGATGTTTTCAGAAAACTTGCAGAAAAGCTAAAAGAGCATTCCAAACAAAAATAATACAAACTCATTCCAAAATAATAGAATAAGACGATTAGCTCAACCTACACACAAATAATCAGTGAAAATGGATAAAAGCCCTAATAAGTGAAAAGCGTGTATCATAAGATAATGTCAGCATCACAAAGTAGATGTCCTTCCTGTGGTAAAAACACACTACAGACAGACATGGCCACTGGTGAAATGTATTGCAGAAATTGCGGTTTTGTTGCAGCAGAAAAGCTTGAAGAATCAGGTCCGGAATGGAGAGCTTTTTCAAACGACGAATCAGACAGAAGCCGTGTTGGCGCTGGAACGTCGCTCACCATGCATGATATGGGATTATCTACCGTAATAGGATCAACTGACAAAGACGCCACAGGAAAACCGCTATCAGCATCAATGAAGAGTTCCATTGATCGGCTCAGAACGTGGGATAGTAGGACTCAAGCACACACATCAGCTGATAGAAACTTACGCCAAGCACTAAACGAGCTTGGCAAAATGAAAGACAAAATGGGGCTTGCAGATTCAGTCATAGAAAAAGCCGCATACATTTACAGAAAAGCAATGGAGAAAAAGCTGGTAAGAGGGCGCTCTATCCACGGCTTGATCGCAGCATGTCTGTATGCTGCCTGTAGAAATACAGAGACTCCAAGAACGCTAGACGATGTTGCAGAAAGCATCAACATTAGACGAAAGGATGTGGCTAGATGTTACAGACTCATATACAAAGAACTAGACCTCAAGATGCCCGTAGCAGACCCAACTAAAGGCATAGCAAGGATTGCAAGCATGGCCAATCTAAGTGAGCGAACCAAGAGAAAGGCAATTGAGATCCTAAACAAGGCAAAAAAAATAGGCATGGTAGCAGGCAAAGACCCGATGGGACTTGCGGCCGCAGCACTTTACTTGGCCTGCGTCTCAAACGGCGAGATTCGCTCTCAAAAAGATATCTCAGTTGCAGCTGGGGTAACAGAGGTAACCATAAGAAACAGGTGTGTCGGTCTCAAAAGCCTTCTAGACAACTAACCCTAGAAATTTAAAGTGCGATTGCACAACAAAGTCGTGGAAGAGATAATTTGGTCGGACTGGCTCGACTTTAGCTCAGAACAAATATCAAAAATCCCAGAATCATCCGGCGTCTACATGATGCATGCAGCAATGAAGATCTTGTACATTGGTGGCACATCCAACCTAAAACAAAGCCTCGTGAATGCAATAAACACTGCTTGCGTGTGTGATGCAAAGCGGTTTCGTTATTTTGTAACAAACAACTACAACGAAATAGCTGAAAAACTACTAATTGAGTACAAAGAAAAACATAATGGAACACTTCCAAAATGTATGTAGAGTCATTGTTGTCCTTCTATTCCCATTAGCGTTAGAGTAGAACGGATTTGGTTTATCTTTCGTATCTTCCAAGTTATTGTTTCACGTATTTTTTCTGACTTTTCTGATGAGATTTTTGCTAAAATATCATAGGCTCCAAATGTACCGTGTACCTCTTTGACATCATCAAGAGATTTTAATTGTGAGATAACAGATGCTTCTGCACCCAAATCACAATTGATTAGAATGTATGCAGTTGCCATAGGTCATCTAGACAGTTGTGATGATGTTTTGTAAATGCTGTCCATGTCGCGATTATACATCCAATGTATTTATAATAAATCATAGAAATTGTAAACAGTTTGGTGTTTATGTGGTTAGATGCTAAACAACTTTTTGTAAATAATTTGCAAATCTACCAATAACTAAATGAATGTTCAGAAAAGTCACGGTAATCTTTTACCATATATGCGTTGTTCGTATCATCCAGACACACACAAGAATACTAGTACCCATACCAGACACAAATTAGGTCTGATGGACCACATGCCATAAATTCTCCCTTGCCAGACCATGGTATCCCAGGGTCCTTCAGAACCATTTTTTAAAAATCATAGATGTGAGGCTATTTTTGAGAATAAAAAACATAACTCAGCTCAGCACAATTTTTTGACACCACATAAGATAAAATATGATGTTCATATAGCACCACTGCATGTCGGAAAAGAAAACACCCGAGACAGAACAGAAATTCGACAAGCTGATCCACATTGGTGAGCTCACCTCAAGAATAACTCACGATATGAGAAACCCACTAACAGTAATCATCAATTATTCTATGATGATTAGAAAAAATGCAAAAAACAAACTAGATAAGAAATCACTTGATCAGCTTTCATTAATCGAGGACGAAGCAAGAAAAATGTATCATTTAATTGAAGATGTCTTAAATTATGTAAAACTTCCACCACTTAAACTTCAAAATTATTCATTGCACGACATACTAAAAAAAGTAATAGAGCGAATTCCGATTTCTGATGATGTTGAGGTTCATTTACCAAAGAACAACCCACAAATAACATGCGATATAGACAAGCTTGAAGTTGTTTTTGCCAACTTGATTACAAACGCAATAGAGGCCATAAATGGTGCTGGCACGATAACCATTTCTGCAAAAGAAGGCAAAGATGAAGTTACAATTGAAGTAGAGGATTCTGGGCCTGGAATCGACGATAAGCACCTAGATCAAATCTTTGAGCC
>JBBIVI010000088.1:0-5852 GCA_037439825.1 Candidatus Nitrosotenuis sp.
AACCATGTCTTCGTTTTTGAAGGCAAGTGTTCCAATTACAATCCTGTCTGCAAATTCTAGTGTGTCGCTTATGATGTCTTTTGTGCGTAGGCCTCCTGCTACCTGAACTGGGATGGATACGGATTTTGCGACTTTTTTTATCAAGTCTAGGTTTGAGCCGATCTTTAGCGTAGCATCAAGGTCCACTATATGCAGCATGTCGGCTCCTGCCTTTTCCCATTTGTTTGCCACTTGTGAAGGATCGTTGCTGTATACGGTTTTGTTTTCTGGTCTTCCTTTGAGTAGTCTGACCACTTGGCCTTCCATGAGATCAATTGCGGGAATTATTTTCACTTTTTACACTCTCGCAGGAAATTTTTGAGCATAAGTGAGCCAACCTTGCCTGATTTTTCTGGGTGAAATTGTGTCCCAAAGAGATTTCCTTTGTTCACTACTGCCGGCACTGCGATTCCGTAATCAGAGTCGGCAACAATGATCTCTGGATTTTTCGGCTTTACCCTGTAAGAGTGAACAAAGTAAACCCAGGATGAATCAGGCACGCCATCTAAAAGTGGATTTGGTTTTTTAATCTCTAGACTGTTCCAGCCCATGTGCGGTATTTTGAATTTATTTGGTAACAGAACCACTTCACCATCCATGACACCAAGTCCTTTTTCTTTACCTTCCTCGCTTTTCTCAAAGAACATCTCCATTCCAAGGCAGATCCCAAGCACCGGTATTGTATCTTTGACATAATCCACAAATGATTTGCTAGAATAATCCCTAATGCTCCTAATTGCAGGATCAAAATTTCCAACTCCCGGTAGCAACAACCCCGAGTAATTATTTGCGGCATCAAAGTTTGTTATTACGTCTACTGTTGCTCCCTGTTTTTCAAGTGCTACTTTAAGGCTGAATATGTTACCTGCTCCGTAATCAAATATTGCTACTCTCATCTACATTGAACCTTTTGTACTTGGGATTCCTTTTTGTTTGCTGTCTTTGCTTGCTGCAATCCGTAGTGCTACCGCTAAAGATTTGATTGCGGCCTCAATTTTGTGATGGTCGTTTTCTCCATATCTGATGTTGATGTGTATGCAGCTGTTGATGTTTTGCGCAAGCGATGAGAAAAAGTGCTCGATGTCTTCTTTTGACACACCTTCGATTTGTGTTCTTTTAATTGAGAGGTTGATTTTGTTGTACGGGCGTCGCACAAGATCAACTGATGCTTCCGCTAGAGATTCATCCATTGGTACCGAGGCATAGCTAAACCGAGTTATTCCTGCCCTGTTTGCAAGTGCCTTGTCTATTGCAGAGCCAATTGCGATTCCGGTATCCTCGATTAGGTGGTGCAGTATTCTGTCATTTGATTTTGCCTTTACTGTGAGATCAAGCATTGCATGCTTGCCAAATGAGCTAATGAGGTGATCAAAAAAGTCTATTCCAGTATTGACTGAGGTCTTGCCTGTTCCATCAAGATTCACTTCTACTGTGATTGAGGTCTCCTTTGTTTGCCTCTTAATTGTGCCTGTCCTTGCCACAGAGTTCAAGTCTAGTTTGCTAAATTTAATGCCTTTGGAAGTAGACTGATAGATTCAAGAATCATTGGCGCCTTGTTTTGCTCAAAGAATTTCTTTTTGGCAAGTGGTTTGTCTGCGGTGCCATAAATTCCACAAAACACTATCTTTCTACCCATACGATTTGCCTTTTTTGCCATCATTAGATCTTCCATAGAGTCACCCACATACAGGCAATAGTTTGTTTTCAAAGAGTCAAAAGACATGACAAGTGATTTTGGGTTTGGCTTTGCCATCTTTCTTGGTTCATCTTCTAAAAAGATAGAGCTTTTCAGATCAAATCCTTTCAACAGTTTATCTAGTGTGTAACTGGTTGATTCCTTGCCCCGTCCGGTCACTATTGCTAGCCGGTTAGAATATTTTTTCTTTAGAGTATCAAGGAGTTTTTTTGTCAAAAGTACCTTGTCGTTTTCAATTAGGCCTTTACTTGTGAACTGGGATTTTTTCTTAAAGATTTTTTCATACAACTTTGGACCGTAGAAGATTTGATCAAAGATCTTGTACAGGGGGTTGGTAGAGTGCGGCCCTGGGTAGTCAAGTTTCATTTTTATCTCAGCTTCTCAAGAAAGCGCTCAACTGATTCAATACCTGTCTCATCTGCATTTTCAATTACTTGGGAGATGAATTTTTTTGGATCCTTTCTAATTTTTTTTGCTGCTACCAGTGACAGAATTGATGCATATGTGACATCAACTTCGTCGTTGAATCCGCCGCTTTCCTTAAAACCACAAATTATCTTGCTTGTAATCGGAATTGAGTTTATGTTTGCAAATTTTTTTAAAACAAACGCAGTTGCCTGCTTTATTGCAAGATCATATGATTTTGATACATCTACTAGGACCCCATCGCAGTCAAAGATTATCCCATCAATTTTGTCAATCAGTTTTAAAGCATCTTTAGATATGTAGATGCCTTTGTTTTTCATCATTTTAAAAGATCACGTATTGCAAGCAAGAATTTAGAGTTCATGTCCTTTGTGCCCACTGTGACTCTTAGGCAGCCTTCATGCTTTCCTATTTTACCTAATTTGCGAATCGAGATTCCTTGTTCCAGCAGAGCTGTATAGATTCTCTTGTCTGCGCCTCTTGCATCAAATAACACAAAGTTTGCCTTGGAGTCAAAGACGTCAAATGCTCCGCTTTCACGCAGCTTCTTTATGATTCTGGTGCGTTCTTCTTTGATTGTCTTTATTGATTCTTCAATTTGTTTTGTTCTTTGCAGTGCGAGAATACCTGCTTCTATTGCAAGTGTGTTAAGCGGATATGGATATTGCAAGACGCGTGAAAAGACATCTATGAATTTCTTGCTTGCCACAACATAACCCAGCCGGAGGCCTGCTAGGCCAAACGTCTTTGAGAATGTCCTTACCACTATTAGATTATCATATTTTTTTGTAAGATTTACTACAGAATAATCAGAGAACTCGCCATAAGCCTCATCGACAATTACTACGCCTTGGAATTTTTTAATCAGTTCTGCAATCTCGTCTTTTTTGAACTGGAATCCTGTAGGATTGTTTGGTGAATCAAGGTATAGTATGTCCGCATTTTTTGCTCTTGATGTAAAATCATCAAGGTCCAAAGTCATGTTTTTTGAGAATGATACCTTTATTGTCGGTATAGCGTATAGCTTACAGCGTTCCTCAAAAAAGCCAAAGGTTGGATTTGAAGTAAGGATCTTGGTTTTTTTTGTTGCAAAGTTTGAGAGGAATAAATCAAGTATCTGATCAGAGCCGTTGCCTATTCCTATCATCGATGGAGGAATTTGCAGATAGTTTGATAATGCGTATATCAGTTTGTCTGATTTTCCAAGTGGGTATTCGCGCACGTCTGAATTTTTTTTAGCAAGATCAATCAATTCTTGTTGTAATTGCTTGTTGATGACGAAATTTTCGTTAGAGTCAAGCTTGAGAACACCTTGGTGGTATTCTGGTTTTTGATACCCTTGCAGCTTTGCCAATTCTGTGAGCCTTTTGTCATACCACTGCCTCATAGTCGTTTCCTCACTGCGTTGTAGTGATTTGGTAGGTTTTCGGAAAGTGCTAGTGTTTTGAGTGGTTTTGTTATTTTTTGCAGTGCTTCCTTTGAGGATTGCACCGTGGTTTGGATTTTGAGATAGTCCAATACTGAAAGTGAGCCTCTTGCGCGTCCAAACCTGTTTGTAGGCAAGATGTGGTTTGTACCAAGCAGGTAATCGCTTGCTGCAGACGGTGTATCTTTTCCAAGTAAAACTAGTCCTGCAGAGTAGATCTTTTGAGAGGTTTTTGCTGGATTTCTTGTTAGAATCTCTAGGTGTTCAGGCGCAAGCAGATTTGCAAGCTGGATTGCGTCTGAGATCTTGTTACATAGTGCCACAAAGCCATTTTTTTGTAAGCTTGATTTGATAACTTCCTTTCTTTGCATACTTGGCAGCATCTTTATGATTTCATTTACCACATTATTTGCAAGATTCTTTGAGGTAGTTACAAGGCAACACTGTGTATCTGAGCTGTGCTCTGCCTGTGAAATTAGATCCAGTGCGACTAGCTTTGGATCTGCTGATTCGTCTGCAAGTACTACAAGCTCTGTTGGGCCTGCAAGCATATCAATTGAGACAACATCGGTAACTAGGTATTTTGCAGAAGTGACAAATGAGCCGCCAGGGCCCACTATTTTGTCTACTTGTGGAATCGATTTTGTTCCAATAGCTAGTGCTGCAATCGCGTGTGCACCACCAACTTTGAAGATCATGTCAGCTCCGCACACATCAGCTGCAACCAGTACCATTGGATCCACCTTACCTTGCTTGTTTGGCGGAGTAACTACAACTATTTTTTGTACACCTGCAACTTTTGCTGGTACCACAGACATGATTGCTGAGCTTGGATATCTTGCAAGACCGCCTGGTACATAGCAGCCCACACTACCAAGTGGCACAAATGATTTTGTGATTTTGATGCCATCTGATGTGATCGTGATTTTTTTTAGTTGTTTTTTTAGTGCAAGCTCTGTTTTTGTGAGCCTTGATTTTGCTAATTGTATTGCATCGAGTTGTTCTTTTGTCACAGCCTTGTACGCATCATCAATTTCTCTTTTTGATACAGCAAACGATTTGAGCTGGACTCCGTTGAATTTTTTTTCAAATTTTCTGAGTGCCAAGTCGCCTTTTCGTTCTACTTCTGATATGATCTTTTCAGTTGCTTTGGTATCGTATTTGCGCACAGTAGATTTTGCAAATGAATTTACATTTTTGACTGGTATGATTCTCATCAATTTTCTTCATCACGTTTTATCTCCTCAAGCTCCAGGATTTGTCTTGGCTCATGTACCACTAGCCCTTGAGCTATCTTGCGCAGCTTTGGAATCATCTTGTGGAACTCTGCTTTTGGCACTATGGTGTTTACGCCATACCAACCTTTAGCACTCAATGGGCTTATTGTCGGTCTCTTCAATGAAGGCAGACTGTCCAGTAGTTTTGACATGTTTTTTTCTTCTACGTTGAGATAGATGTGCAGATACTTTCTTCCTTGAACTGCACCCCTCATAACTGTGATAATGTCATAGATCTTTTCTCTTTTTGATTTGTCACGAAGTGAGTTCTTGTTCGCAATTAGGTGCGCACTTGATTCCATTACAACATCCACTATTTTGAGCTGGTTTTGTCCAAGAGTAGTTCCGGTTTCTGTCACGTCCATTATTGCGTCCACTGCATCGGGTGGCTTTGCTTCTGTTGCGCCAAATGAGAGGTGTATTTGGACATTTTTGTTTGCTCCAACTCTCAACCATGGCGTGACAATCTGTGGATCCTTTGCTCCATAGAATTTTTTGTAAGACTTTAGCTGCTTGAGGTATTTTGATGCAGTAGTAAGATATTCCGATGAAATGCGGAGAATCTTTTTTTGTTTTGCATAAGCTGCGACCATTTCATCAAATGATTTGTATTTGTAATTATCAGGAATTGCGATTACTAGTTTTATTTTTCCAATTTCCAGGTCCAAGAGTGCCTCGACGTCAGATTTTGTTTCAGCAACCCAATCCTTTCCTGTGATCCCCACATCGTAGATCCCATCTGAGACAAAAGTTGGGATCTCTTGTGGCCTTAGCATTTTTACCTCAATGTCAGGATCATCCAGTGTGACTCGGTATGTGCGGCTCTTTCTTTGCACCCTAGTCCAAGATTTTTCCATTAGTTCGAATACTGCTTCTTCGAGACTACCTTTTGGTATGGCAAATTTCACTCTGGTCATGGTATGGTGAAAATAGAGACCTCTATTATTTTTGGTGTTTCTGTTTTCTTGCGTGCAGCCTCATGTGTCCT
>JBBIVI010000089.1:0-5830 GCA_037439825.1 Candidatus Nitrosotenuis sp.
ACTATTTGAAGAGTTTGACTTTTGTCAAATTGTGGCAAAGTATTATCTGGCAATACCTGTAATAATAGGCATAATTGCTGGGGTGTTTGCAGCTGTTTATTTTGTCAAACCACAAAACACGGGAGATTTTACGATGCAACAATTACTTGACATTGGCTCACCAATTTACGGCGTAAATTCTGCACCAATAACAATCGTAGAATTTGGGGATTACCAGTGTACATTTTGTTACAAATTTCATCAATCTAGTCTTGAGATATTGACTCAAGAATACATTCAATCAGGCAAAACAAGACTTATCTTCGTAGATTTCCCGTTAAATGGGCCTGATTCCGAATTGGCTGCACAGGCAGCTCATTGTGCAAACGACCAAGGCAAATTCTGGGAATATCATAACGAACTGTATGATAATTGGGATGGCGAAAGAACCGGTTGGATTAACCGAGACTCATTAAATGAATTTGCACAGACGACCAATTTGGATCTTAAACAATTTAACGCATGTCTTGATTCTGAGAAATACCGGAAAAAGGTAGTCGATACGTATAGCTTTGGCCAAAAGATTGGCATTGGTGCAACACCATCTTTTTTAATCATCTCTGGAGATAAAATAGTCAAGATAACTGGAAATCAACCAATCGATGTTTTTAGAAAAACAATAGATTCAATGTAAGAAATTTCGGCGTAACTCAAGCGCAATTTGTCTATCGTATTTTGGATTTGCCTCCAAAAAACCTCTCAAGACCATAGTCTTGATGCATTGCGCTACGTATTGCGGCTCAACACCGCCAAATTTTTTTGCCAGTCTTGAAACATCTTGGAAAAGGCTTTCGTTTTCCATGTTCGATGTTTGACACATGTTGACCCTAAGTAAGAGTCCCAAATTAACCAGTTTTCGCATCGAGGTTTTTTTTCCTTCAAGATAGATTTCAGAAACGAGATCTTCGATGTGATAAAAGCCTTGTTGGGTGACACGGTAACGTAACAATTTTGGATAATCTTCGGCTGGAATGCAGTATGGTACAGATTGATTTTCCACGCATCGCAGACAATGGCTTGATTAATTATTAGTGCGGCACTTTGTTCGAAAAACACATACCAATTTGGAAGTTTATCGACCAAACTTCTTAATATTGAAGCAATGCTGGGTTCAAATGATGGGCAAAATCAACGTCGAAAAACAAGATTCGGTCAAGATTTACAAAATCAAAAAAACCATAGACGAGCTTTCACGGATTTCAGGTAGGGGTACAGAGCTAATCTCTGTCTATATTCCGAAAGGCAAACAGCTACACATGGTAATTAACAACTTGAGAGAAGAACAAGGTACTGCTGACAACATCAAATCAGATCTTACAAGAACCCATGTCGTAGATGCATTATCAAGAGTACAACAACGATTGAAGTTGTACAAAAATACTCCGGAACACGGCCTTGTGATATTTTGTGGAGCTTTGCCTCCGGAAGGAGGAGGCCCAATTGGAAGTGAGGTAATCAAGGTCTGGGAGATAGAACCACCAAAAGATCTTTCCACGTTTCTGTACAGATGTGATGATCACTTTCATGTAGATATTCTAAAAGATATGCTCAAAGATGAAAACCTCATTGGATTCTTGGCAATTGATACAAAAGATGCAGGATGGGGGCTTTTACATGGCAATAGAATCGAAGTACTCAGAGAAACTAGTTCCGGAGTTGCAGGAAAACACAGACAGGGCGGACAATCTGCTAGGAGGTTTGAAAGACTGCGAGAAATGGAGCTCACATATTACTTTAACAGAGTAGCGGAAACCACAAAAGAATTTTTCATCGACATATATCCAATAAAAGGTCTCATCGTTTCAGGACCTGGACCAACAAAAGAAGACTTCTTAAAAGCAAACTACCTTGATTACCGCTTACAGCAGATCGTAATTGCCACATTAGATACTTCGTATTCTGGCTCTGAGGGAATCCGAGAGGCATTCGTAAAAGCGCAAGATGTTTTAGCTGATTTTAGATTGGTGGAAGAAAAAAAACTGGTCGAAAAACTATTCCGAGAAATCAACTCCCGATCTGGACGTGGTGTTTACGGTCTTAAAGACATCATAAACTACTTGAAAAACAATGTTGCAGATACGATCTTGATTACAGATGATACGAATTTGTATAGACTAGAAGTAACCTGCAAAAGATGCAAAAACGTACAAGAAGAAATACTTGAGCGACCAAAGATAATTTCAAGACAAACAGAACTACTTGGAAAACCATGCCCAAATTGCAAATCCATGGATCAAGAAGCAAACTCACAAGATCTTATCGACTACTTGTCACTTATTGCAACCCAAGTAGGAACTAGGATTGAAGTCATTTCTGGGGTTTCAGAACATGGTGCTATGCTCAGCAGTCTTGGCAAAGTTGGCGCAATTTTACGTTACAACCCAAACCCAAGGTAAATTCACGATTCGAACTGTTTGAAATTATATAGTTATCTATTTTTTTCATGAGTGCAATGTATACCTACTGCTTAAGTTTCACAAATCAAATCACGTGTTGAAATTGATTAGCTCAAAAATAGCAATCGCATTGATTGCAACAATCTCTGTTGCAATGGTAAGCTTTGGAACTGTTTTTGCACAAAGTCAATCACTACCTACAGACACGGTGGGCGGTTTGTCCATCAAAGCTGTTTTCAAATATAAAAGTGGAACCGAAGAGGTGAATTCGTTTAAGACGTTTATTCAAAAAAGCGGTTACAGAATCGACAAGAACGAACTTCCATCATTTTCACTTACGGGTGGAGTCAGCGATGATAAACCAATGCTTTACTACGTTACAGATAACCTATGGAAATTCCAGATGGGAAACAATGACTACAAAGACTTTGATGTGTACGTATACATCAAAAAAGGTGACAAAGTGTTACGACATCTAACTTATACTGATTGCAACGTTTCAGGGTACTCAATTACGACATTGTTCGATGGTGATGAGACATATAGTGGAAAAACCCAGTTTGTAATCGCTGACTCTTTTGACTTTGATTGCAGAGGGTACAAGCCTTACTCGCCTCTTTATGAGACATTATTCCAACCAAAATCGCCATACTAGGACTATCTTATAGCGGCACTGTCTTGAGTCACAGTCATGACATTCCCATCTTGAGTGTTCATGATCTTGTGTTTAATGGTGGAGCCCTCTATTTTCTTTATCAAAAAGTTAAGCGAAAATGGTTTTTGAATTATTTGTACTGTGTCATCTTTGAGATCATTTAGCTTTTGCATTATGCCGTTCCCATAAGCCGACAAAAATATGAGCCTCTGATTTGGGCGGAACTCTAAGATCTCTCTTGCGGCATCGGCGCCTGTCTTGCGTGGCATATCGTGATCAAGTAGTACTATGTCAAATGGGGGCGATCTGTTTTTCCTAAATAACTCCTCATATTTTGCCTCGTTTGTATAATAATCGACGCATTCTACACCATCTTTTGTAATTATTACTTTGTGATTGCGTTTTTCAAGAGCTATTTTGTACTGTTTTGCAGTAAACTCGTTATCTTCTGCGATCAGTATGTCCAGTGGCACAATTTCTCTCTAACCAAAAATACGTTTTAAGACTCGTTTTTTTGTTTTAAACGAACAAAATTACATTGTGTGTTCTAGTAAACATCATCTGGGTCAAATCGAGGTTTGTGGAAAATTGTATTGTGGTAAAACACATACAACGGATCCCAAAAGACGAACCAAAAAAAGATGAGCAAGATCTAGGTCTAGAAGAATGGAAGTTTGTTGCAGGTATAGAACCAAGACCAGAAAGCTTGATCCAATGACTGCAAAAGAAAGGACGATCGTATTTTCTAACAAACTCAACAAAGCTACAAAAGAAGAGATTGTAAAAGAAAAATCTGATGAGCTTAAGGATGAGATCAGTAACACGGATCAATATTTTCGATTTGCCAACGGGATAATTAAAGAAAAACTCGACCGTCTAAACAAAATAAAAGAGAACGAAAAACAGTTTTCCACAGAATTAGGTTTTCTTCGAAATAAGACAAAATCTAAATCTGAGCTTGACAATCTGAATCCAAAATACCTGACCGAAGAAGACGCAAATACCTTGATCATGCATCTTGAGGAAGAGTTTGAGAGAATGAAGGACAAACTCCTATATCAAGAACTCATTGTACAAAAAACCAAAGACGAAACAGCCGAAAGAAGAAGACAAATCCAACAAATAAAAGAAAAATTAAGAAATTACCAAAGATTGTCAAGGGCTGTCAAGATTACAGATCCGATTGTAATTCTGAGAGCAGAGTTAAAAAAACAGGCATAGACGAAAAAAACAAAATCTTTCGGATTCTAGATGAAATTTCAGAAAACCTAGAGTTGCAAAAACTCAGAGATCAACTCAGAAAAGACTAGTCACTTAGAAATCTTCGTATTTGTTGTGCCAATTCCTGCAATTCTTGTGAAGATGGGATAGTGCGCTTGGTCCAGATTGCACCAACATCACTATATCTTGGAATTATGTGAACGTGAACATGTGGGATGATTTGCTTTGCAGCACGACCATTGTTTTGTGCAAGACTGAATGCGTCGGCGCCAGTAGCAGACATTATCGCCTTGACTATTTTCGGTATTTGTGAAAATAGATCACCAACTATTTGTGATTCCATGTCGGTTATCTTCTCATAATGTTTTTTTGGTACAATTAACGTGTGTCCTTTGTCTATTGGGTATTTATCTAAAAATGCTACATGGTTATTATCTTGGTAAACAAAATGACCTTCTCTTTTTCCAGATATAATGTCGCAAAAAATACAGTGCATGATTGCGATGTAGATCTGCAATTTATTATATTATCGGCCTTGCCACCACAGCACGGTCAATTATCGATTGATTAATTAGGGATATTTTTTCAGTGTGTTTGTTTTATGGGCAACGAAAAGAACGTAAAGAAAGAAGAACGCAAAGAAAGCTTTGCAGACAGACAATTAAGGCAAAAACGTAAAAACATGCTAATTGGTTTAGGCGTTCTTGCCGTGGTTGCAGGCATCGTTGCATTTGCATCGTGGACATTTATCGAAAAGAGCTCCACAGATCCACTCAGAGGACCACCGGGCGCAGGGCCTCTTAATGATGAACATGAACACGCCTCACTCCTTGTTAGAATTCATGGCGACAAGTTTGATTTTTCACTACCACCATACCAAGTAAAAAGCCCATACATACACTTTGAAGGCGAAGATGGAAACACCATCCACAGACACGCATCCAACGTACCGCTAGGATTCTTGTTTGATTCAATAAAAATAGGCTTTACGGATGACTGCTTTATTTTCCCAGATCAGACACCTCAACACACATTTTGCACAAATGAGGACTATTCACTAAAATTCTATGTAAATCATGAAAAAGTTGAAAGTCTTAAGAACTATGTTATCAAAGAAGATGACAGAATTCTAATTTCATACGGCAACCAAAACCAAACAGAAATTGATGATCAATTAAGAGAGCTTGACTCTCAAGTAATACGCAAATAACGAGTTGAGAATCAATAAAATTCTAATATACTCTTAGGTAAACCAACAGGTAAGTAATTTGTCGATTTCAAGCAGAAATGTAGTAGTTGGCCCATCGAGGGCGCCTCACAGAGCAATGTACAAAGCAATGGGGCTTACCGATTCAGACTTGGATAGGCCGTTCATCGGGGTTTCCCATACTGGAAATGAAGCAACACCGTGCAACATACACCTTGGAAGGCTTGCACAAAAGGCAAAGGAAGGTGTTCATGATGCAGGTGCCACACCAAGAGAATTTAGTACAATAGCAGTAAGTGACGGCATAGCTAT
>JBBIVI010000090.1:0-5808 GCA_037439825.1 Candidatus Nitrosotenuis sp.
CATGAGATCATAGCCTCCTGCAACAGAGTCCTCACGAACCAGAAGGCTGCGAAGGTTCTTGAGCTCAATCCGTTTGAATTTTTTTGCTTTGGGGTTTTTCTTTGGGTCAGAATCGTATATGCCGTCAACATCGGTTGCATTCAAAAACTCTGCAGCGTGCACTTTTTCGGCAATAAGGGCTGCAGTACCGTTGGTGCTCTGACCGGGATGGAGACCTCCTGCCACTACAATCAAACCACTATCTACTGCATGTCTTACTTCGGTGAGCGTGGTGGGCGGATGTGGATAGGCCTTGCCTTTGAGTGCATATATGAGAAGTTTTGCGTTTAGTCTTGATACTTCGATGCCAAGCTCATCAAGTGTTGATTCATCTGCACCAGAGGATCTTGCGTGTAATATGTAGTGTCTTGCTATTTTTCCCCCACCTGCGATAACTATTGGTTGGCAGATCTTGCTTATTTTAACAAGAAATGTTGCATAGTCTTTTAGGATCTTTGTATTATCCATGCCAAAGACCTGTCCTGACAACTTGATGACAATTCTTTTTTTCATTCTATTCACCAAGAATCGATTTTGCTGCCATTTCAACTTTCTTTCTGTATCTTTGCGAGGTGTAAATTCGAAGAATATTCATAGAATCTGCCATTGATGAAACTACAGGTATTTTAGAAAATGGGATTTCCTTTGCTGAGCGTTTTGTACCCTCAATAAGAATTATGGATTTTGTTTTTTCTTTTGATGGTGTTAGTGGAAGGGAAGACGTAATGGATGTGTCTACAAAGATCTCGTTTTTGTCGAGTTTGGCTTTGCTTGCAATTTTGTCTCGGATCTGGTTCTTTGTTTTTTCGAATTTGTGGGTCATGATTTTCTCAAAGACACATTTGAGCAACCTGCGGTTCTGGTAGTCTTGTGCAAATTGCTTTGCTCGCCTAAGATCATCCGTATGATCTGGCAAGCCTAGTATCTGTGAGACTACAAATTCGTCGGTCATGTGGAGATATCCGTCTAGGTCAAGTGTGGTGAATCCACATTCGTCGTCTGCAAGTCTGATTGCCTCAAGCATCATCACTTCCGCTGATCTAACTGTTTTGTGAAAGTATACCGCTTTGAACATCTGGTATCTTGACAGAATCATTGATTCAAATGAATAAAGGGCTGAGCGGTCAAGTGCGAGTTTGCTTTTGTAGACGTCAAGAGATTGTATGATTCGCTGGTGGTCGATTTTTGCGTGTTCTGCTCCTGTAAAGTAGCCGTCACGCTGCAAATAGTCCATCATGTCTGCTGAAAGGGAGCCTGAGATTATCTCGTTGACAAAGCGGTACTTTGCATCACCAAATGCAAGCTTGATGATGAGTTTTTTGTTGATGCCATCTTTGTTAAGAATATCTCCTATTTCAGAATCAAGGATGATTTGTTTTCCTATCTCCTCGTGTGAGATCTTTTTTTTTGTCTGCAAGACTTCTTCAAAAAGGTGTGAAAAGGGGCCATGCCCTATGTCATGAAGCAAGGCTGCAAGACGGATGTCATGGATTTGATCCGAGTGGAGCAGTCCTTTTTCTTTGAGGGCCGTTGCTGCTTGGCCTGCTACATGCATAACACCAAGTGAATGTTCAAAGCGTGAGTGTTGTGCGCCAGGGTATGTGAGATGTGCTCCTGAAAGCTGTCGTATTCTACGCAGCCTTTGAAAGATTGGCGAATCTATTATTTTCAGTTCTGTTTCATAGACTCGGATAAAGTTATGAATTGGATCTACTATGTCAAGGAATTTTTTTGTCATATCTTTGCAAGTTTGTTTGAGAGTATTTTCATGATATCTTGGTGAACTTGAGATTTGGTCTTTGATGCATCGACTATCTTCCAGCCAAACTTTTTTGCCAAGGTCTTGTATGTCTTTGAGATTTTTGCAAGAAAAGCAGTATCTTTTTCAAATCTGTCTCGTCTTTTCTTTTTGCGTAGAAACGATTCCCTTTGTGAAACATCAAGTACAATCACAAGATCTGCTTTTGGGAGGCCTTCGTCAAGACCTTGTAGCCACTTGAGGCTCAGGCCGTTTACGACACCATACACTAGATTTGACTGATAGTATCTGTTCATAATTATGACAGAGTTTTGTTGATGAGCCTTTTGTATTTCTGTAAGTTTTTCCCACCTGTTTGCAGCCAAAAGGCAGTGAATTGTCTGCGGTGGGAATCTTCTTTTGCCGTGCAGGAATTTGTTGATTTCTTTGCCAAGTGGTGTAGTATAATCAGGAAAGCTAAAGATCTTTGTTTTTATCTTACTTTTTTTGAGCGCTGCTGCCAAAAGGCGTGACTGTGTTTTTTTGCCTGCCTGATCAGAACCCTCAATTACAATAATCATGTTTTATTGAAATTAAATGCAGTAATAAAAAATCTGTTAAAACTTATAACTGAAAAAGCCAGATTAAACGAAATGGGCATAGTAAGGCATTTGGCAAAAGAAATGGTCAAGGAAATGGGCAACAAGTCCAGAGAGTTTTACGAGTTTGTCTTACCTCCTGTAGATATGTACGTCGATGGTGATTCTCTGACAGTCATTGTGGACATGCCGGGATTTGAAAAAAAAGACATCAGGCTCACTCTTTACAAGAATGTTTTGTCCATCAAGGCACAAAAACAAGAACAGCAAAAAGGTGATGCTGTATGCAGGCAACGCCCAAACATAATTGATAAAAAAATTCTACTTCCAGTTCACGTAAAAGAAGATGAAGAGTCGATCAGCTCTGCTAAATTTGTACAAGGAGTCTTGACAATCAAGATCCCGATAGTACAAAAAGGAAAACAGATCTCAATAGAGTGATTAGTGTTTTCTAAATATAGCAAAAAGCCCCATTATGACAAGCGAGCCGATCATTCCTGCAATAGCTGCAGTCTCGTTTGATGAGTAAATCAAAGCAGACCCAATAAAAACAGCGGAAGAGAGAATGCTTCCTGCCACAAGGGTATTGCTTTTTGGCTTTGCATTTAAGAGTTGAAGTGATCTGTTTTCTTCTATGAATTTTTTAAGCTCTGGTGCAATTGAGATTGTAGCATCAAGTGATTTTGCAAATCTTGTAAACGAGTACTTGATCTCTTCTATGTAAGCGTCTTTGATTAGTTGTTCCTCTTCTAAAATCTGTTTTAGTATCTTGACAAACTTGAAATCGACTTTGTGTGTTTTGTAGATTCCTTCGATTATTGAGCTCATTCTCAAATAAAGTGCGAGGTTTTTTGGCAAGGCGAATGGGAATTTGGACATTGTCTTATTTGCAAGCTCCAAGAGTGCGCGAACTTCCATTTCGTCTGGTTTTTTTCCGTGCATTGTACGGATGGACAGCTCGATGCCACGTTCGATTACGGAACGGTTAAAGTCCTGAGTCAGCATGCCAAGCTCACTCATTGCGTTAACGGTTCTTGCAGGATCTTTTTCCACCAAAGCAAGGTAGAGCCGCACAAGTCTCATTCTGGTCTCATTGTCTATTCTGCCCACCATGCCAAAATCATACAGAATTAGTGAACCGTCATCGGCAATCGAGATGTTTCCTGGGTGAGGGTCTGCATGAAATATCGAATCGCGTAAAAGCATAGTAAAGAAAACTTTGTGAACGTCTATTACGATCTTTTGTCTGTCAACTCCTTTTTTGTCCAGATCCTCTATGTTCGTTATTTTGATGCCTGGGATGTATTCTAATGTGAGAACATCTTTTGTTGTGTGGTCATCAAAGACTTCGGGAACTATAACATTGTCATGACGCAAAAGATTCCTTCTTATCGTCTTCAGATTTGCTGCTTCCTTTGTATAATCGAGTTCCTCGTGGATCGTTTCTATGAATTGCGACAGCATGGATTGTGCCGAGAACCTCAAATTTGGATCCACAAACTTCATTGCCAACGGAAGGACTTTTTTTAGAACTTTGATGTCGTCTTCGATTACCTTCTCAATGCCTGGTCTCTTTACCTTGACTATGACGTCTTTTTGTTGTATTTTTGCTTGATACACCTGTCCCAGTGAGGCACCAGACAGAGGTTTTGTCTCAATAAATGTAAAAGCTTGATCTATTGGGCCAAGTTCCCGCTCAATTATGGGTTTTACCTGCTCAAATGGAGCTGCTGGCACCTCATCTTGAAGCTTTGAAAGCTCTTCTAGATATGGCTGTGGCAAGATATCAGCTCTCGATGAGAGCCACTGGCCCAGTTTTATGTAGACCGGCCCTAGCGAGACAAAGGTATTGAGAACTTTTTTCGCATTCTTTGAAAATTTATCTAAATCTACGTTTTTGCCCTCAGTTTTTACCCATTCGCGTCTGTCGCGCCTCAACGCAATTATAAGTGGTATGAGCTTGAAGATGACCTTGATAGTGCGGGTAGTGGTCATGATGTTCTTCTATTGTCCTTTGGCTTTTTTTGCAAGTTTGTAGCCGATATAGCCAATAACTAAGGAGGATGCAAGGCCTGCAGCTGCGGCAATCTGCTTGTCACGCTTTGTTTTTTTGCTTTTGTTGTAAAGATACGATGCTACTTTTGATCCACCTATGGCACCACTGGCAAGGCCTACCAGCACCTCCTGTGCATCAAACAGTAAATGTCCGACTGGGTCTTTGAGTGGGTCTACTTGATCCATGTGAACAAGATACTTGTCATCGTATTCTCGTATGTGCAAATTACCATAACGATATTGTTTATTTGCGCCATTCCGGTGACCTAGCTTGGTCTCTTTTGCGGCTTCCAACATAAATGGGCGCAATTCCATTGGGATTTCGATTTCATCCCATACCATGAATGGCGATCTGCTTTATCTGATATAATTTATGTGGTCTTGTCAGATTCTACTATGAATGCATAGAACCAATAATGTTGATGTACAAAATGGAATTTTGTTTGTGTTAACCATCAGTATTTTGTTTTCTTTTTATTTAGGACAGCAAGTATCTGCCGACTGTGAGGATTTTTCACTAAGTTACAAATCCTCCTCGGTTTGTGCAAAGACAAGCAAGACGCAGGATGATAAATACAAAGAAAACTCGACGATTTTGAGGCTTTTTGATATGAGGCATCGCTTCAATGAGGGAGACCCCGCAGTATTTGTTGGCAAACTTATAACCAAGTCAGGCACCCCAGTACCAAACGCCAAGATAACAATAATTCATGATGGTTCATGCCCAGATAAGATAATTGCAGAAGATAGAACGGACAAGACTGGCAGATTTTGGATTTTTTCGTCAGCAAAAGTCTGGGATAAGGACAATCTTGTGAAGGTTCATGCCGAATACAAAGGAAAGCGAGGACTTCTTTCCTCCAAATCTGAAAATAAGATAATTGTAGTTCTGCCAGTACAAAACAAGAGTTGTCTGGATTAGAGCTGCCAAGAATCCGTGCAGTTATTGTTTTGATTTAGTTCGTTATATTGCAGATCAAGCATCTTAAAATTTGAAAAGAACTATCGTATTGCTATGAATTACTATTTGTTTTTAGGATTGTTCTTTGTTGGCGTTTCTTTTGGATTAGTCTTTGATCAAGCTTACGGCTTTATTGAGATAAAGCGGTACAAAGTGATAAACTCACCTGATGTTTGCGGCAAAGAGTTGTGTTCCATTACAGATGAATGGAGAGCAAAAATGGGCCTATCCACTAGAGACATCAAGATATGCAGTGATAGGCAGTGCCCTGATGCCAAGTCTGATTCTTCCAAGGATGTTAGCACGTCGCTTAGGATAGAGCCATTTTTTATCAGCAATCAGAAATATCTTCGCTTCAAAGGATCGGGTTGGCATAACCTCCACAATGTAGAGGTAAAGATAACTAATGGTGTTTT
>JBBIVI010000091.1:0-1506 GCA_037439825.1 Candidatus Nitrosotenuis sp.
AAACAGAGACGTAATTTTCATTGGCAAGAAACCATTGATGGCGTATGTAACATCTACGCTGATTCAATTGGCGAACTTGCCATCAGTGCATATCAAAGCTAGAGGCCTCAGCATTGGACGCGCAGTAGATGTGGCACAAATCATCTCACGCAAAACAGAAAATGCTGGATACTCTATTGGCGAAATAAAGATAGGCTCTGAACAACTCGAATCTAAAGACGGAAAGTCACGAAACGTATCGACAATAGAAATCGAAGTAAAGAGAAACGCTCCTTAAGAGCTCTTTACTTGTACTTTTTTATTTTATCATCTTTGTAACGATTCTCAAGTTTTCTGAATTTTGAAAGCTCCACTATCTCGTTGAACTCATCGAAGCTAACTACTTTGTTTGCTAGCCTCGTTGTGGTTCCTGTCTTTTTTAGCTCTTTGAGGATTTGGAGCGAGGCGTAGGTGTTGGCATAAAGAACGGATAACGGATACAAAATTATCTTAAAACCCATTTTGTGGAGTTCTTTTGCAGACCTAATCGGGGTCGCGCCGCCTTCTATCATGTTTGCCACAAGGGGGGCGTTAATCGACTTGCCAATCTTTCTCATCTCATCAATGGATTTTGGAGCCTCGACGAAGACTGCATCTGCGCCTATCTTTCTATAATACTTGGCGCGTTCTATTGCCTCATCGAGTCCTTTTGTGGCGCGCGCATCGGTTCGTGCAACTATGACAAAGTCTTTGTTCTTTTTTGCATCTACTGCGGCCTGCAGCTTTTCTGCATACTCTTCACGATTTACGACCTCCTTGCCTGCCATGTGGCCGCATCTTTTGGGCCATCTCTGATCCTCCAAGAACATACCTGCCGCACCTGCGGCCTGCAGCTCGTTTACAAGCTTCCACACACTTAGTGCGTTTCCATAGCCTGTGTCGGAATCTACTATGACCGGCACCGAGACTGCCTGGCAAATCCGTCTTGCATTTTCTAGGGTTTCTGTTGCGCCGATAAAACCATAGTCTGGCATTCCAAGCAAGGTAGCAGCTGTACCATATCCAGTTTGAAACATGGCCTCAAAGCCTACCTTTTGCGCAATCTTGGCCCCAATTGCATCATAGACGCCTGGGATCACAAGCGGCTTTGAAGTGTCATTGATGAGTTTTTTGAGGCTCTTCAACAAAAAGATGACTGACTTTAATTATTTATGAATACCTCTGTCTACGATCGTATTTGGATCATCAACTACGTAGAGATACTTACTCTACATAGGATTTAATTATGTCCAGTCTTGACTTCAAACCAATGACAAAGGTATTACTTCAACTGCTAATTGCGGCAGGCGTGTTGTCTTCAGCCACCATACTGACAACCAACGCATATGCTGAAATCTGTGACATAAATTGTGAAGCCCCAACAATAGGCGTCATAAACAATGGGCAAAGAATAGTAGACAACGGCCTCATAATCAACGGTCGCGCATTTACTGTAGAAGAAAACATCCAAGCAATACCGACTATGAC
>JBBIVI010000091.1:1516-5740 GCA_037439825.1 Candidatus Nitrosotenuis sp.
TTTGCTACTGGAAATATGGCTAAGATAAAACTTGAAGTTTATGAAGACGATGGTGTGGACTCTATAGAACACGTTTCTATTGCTATATCTGACTACCAAGATGACAGAAACCAAAATGAACTTGCAAGCATCTCTCTTAACCAAGATTTCACAGGCGCACAAACGGTAGATGTCATGGATCCTAACGGTATCCTAAAATCGGCTACGGCAAAAACGACCCCAATTGACGAATTCCGTACCATGGTTGAATTCTCCTTTAAGGTGGTCAAACCATTTGATACATCATCCTTAGTTGTTGACATGTGGGACAGTAACAGAGCG
The DNA here is from genome assembly GCA_037439825.1 of Candidatus Nitrosotenuis sp. GTDB lineage: Archaea > Thermoproteota > Nitrososphaeria > Nitrososphaerales > Nitrosopumilaceae > Nitrosotenuis. The sequence continues at coordinate 1,838 of JBBIVI010000091.1, forward strand.
TCTAGATCAAACGTCTTTCTTGATGCTGTACGTGGAACCGGCAATGAAATAATTGACTACGTTCCAGCACCGCCAAGTACGACACCTGCTCCGCTTAAGCAAGTTGCAAACGGTGTTGTCCCACAAGACGTAGCGTGCAGAGAAGGATTCGAGCTAGTAATTCGCACCACTGGTGCACCGGCTTGTGTATATCCATTCACAGCAGAAATCTTGAGAAGTTGGGGAATGGTTGCCTAAAGGCAATTTTCAAACCACTTTCTTTTTTTAATTAAAGCAGAATTATTCTATCTTGATATCTTTGCCTTTTACTTCTTGCGCGTCCAGCTTTTGAAGCTCGGACTGGAGAAATTTACGATATTTTTGCATCTCATCTTTTGTCATCTTTGATACGTTTGAGCTCAACAAAGTACCCATCATGTTCATTCTCTCGATAAGATCCATGACTACAAACCTGCTTACATTTTTGACGCGCAACAATACGTCAAGCTGATTTTTTACTATCTTGTTTATGGCCTCGAGGTCATCTGCAGTGGCGCGGCCCTTTTTTGTTATCTGATACTTTCCATCTTTTATCTCTTCGATTAGACCTTCATCTAAGAGTCGGCCAAGAAGCGGATAGATGAGTCCAGGCGATGGTTTCCATCTTCCCTCGCTTTGTTCCGTAGCTGCATCGATGATCTCTTTGCCGGTGTGAGGTTTGGTTGCAAGAAGCTCTAGGATGTAATATCTTGAGAATCCTCTGGGCACTGCACTCCCGACTCGTTGTAACCAGTCAGTTACCATCGCTAGTGATATCGCTAGCGATAATATAACGCTTTCTATAAACGAATCGCCACGAACACGACAAAACTAGATCTATTGAATCTTCAACACATATTTATCGGAATTTTCGTAGTTCAAGATAGCAAATGGTTGATTCTATAGAGTATGACTTGCTTATAGTAGGATCCGGGCTTGCGGGATTGCGCGCAGCAATAGAGGCGGCAAAAACATCTCAGTCACTAAAGATCGCAGTCGTATCAAAAGTTCAGGTGATGCGTTCACACTCGGTTTCTGCAGAGGGTGGAACCGCAGCAGTCTTGTTTGAAGAGGAAGGTGATAACATCGAGTCACACATCTATGATACTGTGAAAGGAAGCGATTTTTTGGCAGATCAGGATGTTGCAGAAAGACTGTGCAAAGAAATGCCTCGAGAGATATACCAGCTGGATCACTGGGGTATGCCATGGTCTAGAAGAAAGGATGGCAGAATTGATCAGAGAAATTTTGGCGGATATAGTTTCCCAAGGGCGACATATGCATCAGACAAGGTGGGATTTTTCGAGATGCAAACACTCTACGACACTTGCCAAAAGTTTGACAATGTCTCTTTTCTTAACGAGTGGTTTGTTACATCGATAATCCATGATGGACAGAATTTCATGGGGGTCACCGCAATTGAGCTCTCAAGTGGCACATTCTATGTAATCAAGGCCAAGTCGTTGATAATTGCAACCGGAGGTGCTGGAAGGATCTACAGCTTTTCAACATACGCACTTTCATCAACACCAGACGGTCTTGATATGGCATACAGGGCAGGCCTTGCATTAAAGGACATGGAGTTCGTCCAGTTTCATCCAACCGGAATTTTGCCGTCCGGTATATTGATTACAGAAGGAGCACGCGGCGAAGGCGGATATCTGCTAAACAAAGACGGTGAGCGCTTTATGAAAAAATATGCGCCAAGCAAAATGGAGCTTGCGCCAAGAGATATTGTATCACGAGCAATTATGACTGAAATCAGGGAAGGTCGCGGCTTTAAGCACGAAACGGGCGTTGACTGCATGAAGCTTGATTTGCGCCACATAGGTGACGAGAGGATCAAAGAAAAACTAGGCGCAATCAGAGAGATCAGCATCAAGTTCTCAGGAATCGACCCCTCACAAGAACCACTTGACATCAGACCTGTCTGTCACTACATGATGGGAGGAATCCATACCAACATAGATGGTGCAACCGAGCTAAAAGGCGTATGGGCCGCAGGCGAGGCAGCATGCAACAGCACACATGGAGCAAACAGACTTGGGGCAAACTCCACGTCGGAATGTATTGTGTGGGGAAAAATCACAGGATACTTGGCAGCAAAGCATGCACTTGAAGCAAAGACGCAATCACAATTCCCTCATCATCTTGTAACTCTGGAAGAAAAAAGAATCTACGATGGGATATTTCGAGGACAAGGCGAGGTAAACCCATACGAAGTAAGACAAGAGCTCACAGACACCATGAATGACAAGGCTTACGTGTTTAGGACCGAAACAGAGCTTGTTGAGGGACTCAAAAAGATAAGAGATCTTAGGGCAAAGACTTGGAAACATGTGGATGACAAGGCAAAAGAATACAACACAAACTTTAGCAACGTCATGGAACTTGATTCTATGTTTAGGGTGGCCGAAGTTGTGCTTGTTGGCGCAATCAACAGAAGAGAGTCACGCGGTGCACACTCACGACTTGATTATCCGCACAGAGATGATGCAAACTTTTTACACCATACACTTGCATACTATGATCCGAAAGGCCCAATAATGAAAAAACACCCAGTAACCATCACAAGGTATCAACCAGTGGAGAGAAAGTACTGATGAAGCGAAACGAAAACAAAGAAGGAATCAAAGGGATGGCAAACCCAGGACGATACGGAATAGAGCGTGTCGCATACTGGCTGATGAGAATAACGGGACTTGGGCTTTTGGCATATCTGATTGGACACGTCTATGAAACAAGCTCGATTCTAAATGGGAGGGAGGCATGGAATGCAATGCTACATCTTACCCAGACTACTGAAGGACACGTCATACTTACACTTGTAATTGGAATGTGTGTGTTTCATACTGCAAACGGAATCAGGGTAATGCTTGGACACGGAGGAATCGGAGTCGGCAAGCCGGCAAGACCTGACTATCCATACATTCCAGCATCGCAGAACAACATGCACAAGATGTGCATTTACGCCTCGATAGGACTTGCGGCACTTGCAATGATGTACGGCCTGTCTGTTTTGTTTGGTGAATGAGATGCGCGAAAGTGTAATAATGAAAATCCATTATGGGACGGCACTTGGAGCAGTTGTCTTGGTGGCAGTCCACGTACTTTTTAGAATCACGATGATGCCGTACGGAGAATCGTTGGAATATGAGAATGTGGTTGCAAACTACCAGTTCATTCCGTATGCAATAATGCTTGAGCTAATCCTGATCTTGCTTTCCGTACATGGCTTCAATGGCCTTAGGGTGATACTGCTTGAGCTAAAACAGGGGCAGTCCTATGAAAAGGCAGTCACTTATGGATGCCTTGCAGCAATGGCAGGCCTAATTGCATATGGTTCAAGAACTATATTGATGACAAGCATGGGGATGACGTAGATGAGCGACGCAACACAAATGGCAGAAGAAAAGTCTTCAACTGAATCTGTTTCATCATCCAAGAGTATTACATTAAGAATAGCAAAATTCAATCCGGAGCATGACTCTGACAAGCAGTTTGTGGACTTTAAGGTGCCATACGAGCGCTGGACTACGGTTCTAGATGCGATCTTGGATGTCAAAAAACATCTAGACCACTCTGTTGCTGTGAGGTATTCTTGCAGACAGGCTTCATGCGGTTCTTGTGGAATGAAGATAAATGGAAGGCCAAGGCTTGCTTGCTTTACAAAGATCTCGGAGCTTAACTCCGATGTTGTGACAGTTGAGCCAATGAATAACTATCCAATAATTAGGGATCTTGTGGTCAACTTTGAAAGGCTATTTACAACTCACAAAAAGATACAGCCATTTGTAATAAGAGAAGATACAGAAGTTACTTCGGGCGTAAAGGATCTGCCTCAGACTCCGGAGGAGCTTGAGCATTACATCCAGTTTGCAAACT
>JBBIVI010000092.1:0-5708 GCA_037439825.1 Candidatus Nitrosotenuis sp.
CACAAACAAGGATAGACCGCTTTCTCCAAGAACTGCAACGGTGCAAAAAATAGCACAACATTTGAAAAAAATCAAAGAGCCAATTGTAATTGTACATGGCGGCGGCTCGTTTGGCCATTACTGGTCAGTCAAATATGACATGCACACTAAACCTGCCAAGTATGATCTGCGCGGTGTGTCAATAGTCAAAAATTCAATGGTCGAACTAAACAAGATCATATTGGACTGTCTTGCAAAAGCTAGGCTAAACCCATACTGCCTGCCTCCAACCGACTTTATGTTTGGCAACAAGCCAATTCCAACCAAAATAAAAGAAGTAAAAAAAATTGCAGAATCTGGTTTGATTCCAGTCACGTTTGGTGATGCATTATGGTACGGTAATAAAAAATCATACATACTTTCCGGCGACAGAATAATGAGTATATTTGCCAAAGTTCTAAGACCGAGGCTTTCGGTATTTGTCTTAAATGTGGATGGTTTGTATTCTGATTTGAAGACCAAAGATCTGATTTATCAAATGAAAGGCAACTATGTCTCCATAGATGATATACCAATGGATGTAACAGGAGGTATGAAACGCAAGGTGCAAGAAGCCACCCTTATTTCAAAGATGAAGCTAAACGTGTTTTTTGTAAATGGGAACAGGCCTGAGCGAATTGTTAATGCGGTGCAAAAGGCAAAGTTTGAAGGCACCTTATTTAGAGGAAGATAGATGGAAGAATTACTTATTCTAGTCGACAGCAACGACAACCCAATCGGATTTGAGGAAAAAGTCAAGTGCCACCTTCCAAACGGAAAGCTGCACAGAGCATTTACCGTGCTTTTGTTTAACAGGGATGGAAAGTTACTCCTCACAAGGCGCAGCCAAAGCAAGATGTTGTGGCCTGGAGACTGGGATGGAACCGTGGCAAGTCACCCAAGAAAGACCGAAACGTATGTTTCCTCTGCTGAACGCAGGCTTCCAGAAGAGCTTGGCTCTGGCTGCAAGCTGGATTATTTGTTCAAATTCGAGTATCACGTTCCATACAAGGACATTGGCTCCGAAAACGAGGTATGTGGCACACTAATTGGCGAAGTCACAGATCCGTTTGATCTAAAACTTGTAAAAGACGAAATAAGCGAAGCAAGGTGGGCAAATGCTGATGAGTTATTTTCAGACATGCGCAAGAATCCCCAGATATATTGCCCATGGATGATAGTTGCATTATACTTACTTTCAGAGTCTGACAAAAATATGATTCAAAAACACAAGCGGATCTTTGATAAATGGATTAGAGATGAATTCAAAGAGGTTTTGGAAAAATCCCTGCAACACCACTTTCCAACAAATAACTGGAGGCTCTTAAACTAATGACTGTAACACTTTCAAAAAATGCCAAGCTTGTCAACAAATACCTTGCAGTCAAGCTTTCAGGAAAACCTGACGAGTTGTATCGCGCATCTGCACACCTTATCGTAAATGGGGGAAAGAGATTGCGACCATATCTTGTCATCAAAAGCTGTCAGATGTTAAGTGGATCCGCCAAGCAAGCAATGCCTGCAGCTGCTGCAATAGAGATGATTCACAACTTTACTTTAGTGCATGATGACATCATGGACAACGACGAGATGAGACATGGTGTTCCAACCGTGCACACAAAATTTGGCATGCCGCTTGCCATTTTAGCAGGCGATGTATTATTTTCAAAAGCATTTGAAACGGTATCAATAGACAACGTCCCAAACAGCGCAATGTCTTCGAAGCTTGTTGCAAAGCTTGCAGAGGCGTGCGTTGATGTATGCGAAGGTCAAGTACTTGACATCAAGATGGCAGAAGGTAAAAAGATCCCATCAAAATCAGACTATATCAAAATGATTGAGAAAAAAACATCGGCGCTTTTTGAGGTATCTTGTGCTATGGGAGCAATATGTGCTGATGCAAGTGCAAAAGATGTTGCAAATCTTGCTTCTTTTGGAAGAAACCTAGGCGTTGCATTCCAGATTACAGACGACTTGATTGGAGTGCTTGGGGATCCCAAGGTAACAAAAAAACCGGTCGGAAACGATCTTCGCGAAGGTAAAAAATCACTACCTATTTTGATGGCAATACAAAAGGCAGACAAAAAAAGAAAAAAGTCAATCCTCAAAGTATTTGGAAACCCAAGAGCTGCCAAAAAAGACATCGTGGTAGCAGTAGATGTGATGAGGTCGCTTGATATCGATGCAAAGGTTCGAGACGAAGCTCTCGCATACGCAGAAAAGGCAAAAAGATCTCTGTCTTCATACCGAGGTCCTGCAAAAGACGAGCTTGTCTCGCTTTTGGACTTTGTAGTTACAAGGAGTCTCTAACTTGAGTGACGATGTTAAAGACAAAATACGAAAACTAGCACTGCAAAATGCAATAGAGCACGGCGGAAAAACTCAAGACAAAATAATTCTGGCAAAGATTTTGGGCCAAGAGCCATCACTTAGAACCCAAGTCAATGAGATAATGCCAATAATTACCGAAGTTGTTGTCTCCGTAAATAAAATGTCCGAAGAAGAACAGAGAAAACAAGCAGAATCCGAGTTCCCAGATCTTTTGGCAGAAAAACCAAAAAAACAAGAAGGTCGAGATGGTCTTCCACCCCTTGAGGGAGCAGAACACGGCAGGGTTGTAACCAGATTCCCACCAGAACCAAATGGCTATCCGCACATAGGACATGCAAAAGCTGCAATAATTGACGAAGAATACGCCAAGATGTATGGCGGCAAGTTGATTTTGAGATTTGATGACACCAACCCAGAAGCTGAAAGACTAGAGTATTATGCTGCAATCAAGGTTGGCCTTGACTGGCTTGAGGTAAAATACGACCGAGTCAAAAACACCTCAGACGACATCGAGTTACTCTACCAAAAATGCAAACAGATGCTTGATGGAAATTATGCTTATGTGTGCACATGCAAACAAGAGTCAATATCACAAAACAGACGGGAGATGAAGGCATGCAAGTGCAGCCTGGGGGATCTTGGACAAAATATGGAAAGATGGGAAAAAATGTTCTCAAAGTACAAGCAGGGCGAGGCAATAGTGCGATACCGGGGAGATATGAAGTCAGAAAATACCGTAATGCGAGACCCAGTGATGTTTAGAATCATCGAGACAAAACACCCATTGCTTGGAGACAAGTACCACGTGTGGCCTAGCTATGACTTTGCAGTTGCAATTGAGGACAGCATTGACGGTGTGACACATGCGTTTAGAACCAAAGAATACGAGCTTAGAAACGAGCTTTATTATGCCATTTTAGATAGATTACAGATGAGAAAGCCCCGAGTTATCGAGTTTTCAAGACTTGGTTTTGAGGGCATGCCCGTATCAAAGAGGATACTGCGTCCACTCATTGAGGAAGGCAAGGTCTCCGGGTATGACGACCCAAGACTTCCAACACTTGAATCAATGAAAAGACGTGGTATTAGGCCCCAAGCAATTCGCAAATTTGTCTTGTCTTTGGGATTCACAAAAGCTGACACACTTGCCCCGTTTGAGACACTGGAATCATTTAATCGCAAAATAGTCGATGCAGAAAGCATCAGGCTGCACATGGTAAAAAATCCTGCATCAATCAAGGTAGTAGGAATCCCACCAAGCATCAAGATGCCAAATCACCCAACAAAGGAGATGGGTTCACGAGTTATCGAATTAAGCGAAGACTTCTATGTAGAAAAAGAAGACGTCGCAAATCTCAAAGTGGGAAACAAAATTCGCTTTATGGGCCTTGGCAACATAGAGATAACCAAAACAGAGCCACAGCTGCAAGGTAGGTACTTGGGAGAAGAACTGGAAGGCGATATTCCCAAAATGCACTGGGTAGTACAAAAAGCAGCACAAAAGATCAAGATTCTAATTCCAAGCCAGCTGTTTTATGGTGAGCAGTTCAACGAAAAAAGCCTCGAGGAGATCAACGTTTTTACAGAGCCTCATTATTCACAGCTCAAAGAGGGAACGGAAATTCAATTTGTAAGATTCGGTTACTGTAGAAAGGATTCTATTTTGCAGGCAATTTATACACACAAGTGAGAACACATGAAGATTGGCAGATTTTTGATTTCAGGCAAGGAGACTTATGGATTCATCAAAGATAACAGAGTTGCAACAAAAGAAGAAATTATCTCAAAGACAGGCATACCAATCCCCCTCACAATAAAAGAGTTCTTGTTTGATGGTTGGTACGAGGAGGTCATATCTCAAAACCCACAGCTTGATTATTCTGTAAAATTATCTGATGTAAAGATCCTAGCACCGATTCCAAATCCACCAAAAGTAATTTGTCTTGCATTCAACTATGTAGACCACGCACAGGAGCAAAACCTCACACCCCCAAAAGAGCCTGCAATAGTGTTGATTCCAAGAACCACCCTCAATGGGACAAACTCGGAGATTATTTGCCCCAGTTTTGTAAAGCAGCTTGACTATGAGGTAGAGCTTGCAATGATAATAGGGAAGACCTGCAAAAACGTGGATGAGAAGGATGCCATGGATAAGATCTTTGGCTACATGGTATTCAACGATGTATCAGCAAGAGATATACAAGCTCAGGACAAACAGTTTGGACGAGCAAAAGGATTCGACACGTTTGCTCCATGCGGACCATGGATTACCACCGCAGATGAGATCCCAGACCCACAAAACCTCAAACTCACAACCAAGGTAAATGGTGTTTTGCGCCAAAATTCTTCAACTGCCAACATGTTCATCAAAATACCAGCAATTGTATCAAAGTTAAGCAAGGTAATGACGCTTGAAAAAGGCGACGTCATTTCAACTGGAACGCCTGCAGGTGTAATGCTCAACAAACCAAATGCAGTATTTTTGCAGGACGGCGACAAAATAGAAATGGAAATAGAAAAGCTGGGAAAGCTCGAAAACACGGTTAGATTCATCCAGTAAACTTTTAAGAATAATCTAGATCCAGCTCTTCTATGGGCAAAATCATTGTCGGCAAAACATCGGAGATTACCCCCGGCAAAATGCAAAAAGTCTCAATAGACGGGCGGGATATTCTGGTTGCGAACATAAACGGTAGTTATTATGCCTGTGACGATACCTGTACTCACGCCGGCGCAAGTTTGGCAGATGGAGTACTTGAGGGAAGCACAGTGACATGTGGGTGGCACGGGGCAAAGTTTGACTGCACAAGTGGAAAATTGGAAAAATTTCCAGTCAAGATAAGGGATCTCAAGTCATACAGAACGGTCGTTGAAGCAGACAATGTTTTTGTTGAGGTATAATCAAGTGAGAATAATGTCAGACAAAAAGGCACAGAATCAAAAAGCATTCGACTTGGCGTTGCAGACCCTAACACAGGTTGCATCAAATCCGACAACTCCAAAAAACATCAAAAAAACAATCACCGATTTGATTGGGACCCTTAAGAATAGTCAGGAACCAATGTCGATTCGAGCTGCAAATGCGATTAGCCAATTAGATGACATCACGCAAGACCCAAACATGCCTTCATACGTGCGTGTCACGTTGTGGCAGGCAGTGTCTTCATTAGAAAATATAAGAGAATAAATTTCTCAGCGACTTATTTGTAGTGTGAAAATAGAAGAATATATCCAGTCTTTGCCCCCATCCATCATATCAGGTGAAGAGATCCAATTACTGGATGATTCACTTAGAGACATATTCAGATTTGCAGGCCTTGGAAAAGACGATGTATTTTATCATCTTGGATGCGGTACAG
>JBBIVI010000093.1:0-5684 GCA_037439825.1 Candidatus Nitrosotenuis sp.
GGACACTTTTTGTGGGTCTGGGACTTTAAGCTGAGAGATATGCAAGAGGACAAGTCCACCATATACGTGGACGGCAAGGAGTCAAAGGAGTTCATAAGAACACCGTTAATCAACGGCGCCCACTACAGGGCCGAGTTTACTTCAAAGACTTATGACGAATCCAAGGATAAGGACTTTTTACCGCCAGAATAATTGGCAAAGTCGGATAAAATAAAAGAAATCTAAAAAGAATGAAAAAAGAAAGTTTACCAGTACTTTCCGTTGTCTGGTATCAGACCGATACCTTCTCTCTCAAAGTGTCTGTCTAACTCATCAACCCATCTTTCGCGGTTGTCTTTGTATGCCCAGCCATGGACTCTTAGCCAATATGCTATGATTCCTAGAAGGAAGATAGTAAACATCATTGTGCCAAAGATGTAAACCATGACATCGTAGAACAATGGGTCATAGTTTGGTCCCAATTGTCCAAATACGGTAGACAGAATACTGAACACTGTACCGAGTAATGGAGTCATTGAATTACTAACCTCAGTACGTACGATATATACATTTCTCTGATGCGCAAAATCCGCTATGATCGCAGCACATAGTAGGAAGGAAATTCAATAAAATAGGAAAAAGAGTGTGGATTTTTTTATCCTCTTCCTTGGGCTGCGTATCTTCCGCTTCGTGCTCTAAAGAAGAATGCTGCTGCGATTCCTCCAAAGACTGCTGCGGCGATTGCAGATGCTCCCAAGACACCGTCTGCTGCTAGATATGGAGTACCAGAACCTGTTGCTGGGTTTGCTTTTGCGGTCTCGACACGTTCTCTTTGGAGTTTCAATGTCTCCTCGAGTGTGTTCTTGCCAGTTTTACCTGTTGGGTCTACGTTACCCAGGTATTGGGCAAATGCCTGTTCGGTCATCATGCCTACAGATAAAACAGCTACAGCAACGAGTGCTGCTCCAAATATTGCTTTATTCATAGTGTTTACCTGTTGTCTTGAGGGCTACCGTTTCTATTTAACTTTTTTCTAATTACCAGATCCAGACACCTTCTTGTGGTAACGTTTATGTTTGAACCAAGAACACAACCGCCATGGGACGTGTACATACACACAGACATGGCCAGTCACACTCGACTAGACCTATTACGCTAAGGGCTCCCTCTTGGTTGACTACCACGCCAAAAGAGGTAGAGGAGATCGTTGTCAAGTATGGCAAAGATGGCGTCCCAATGAGTCAGATCGGAATCAGGATGCGAGATCAGCACGCAGTTCCACTGGTAAAGCCTGTTGTCAAAAAGTCGGTCAAAAAGATACTTGAGGATAACGGCATAAAGCAAGAGATCCCAGAGGATCTGAACAACATAGTCAAAAAGGCCATCAACCTGCAAAGACATCTCAAGTCTCACAACTCTGATAAGAGAAATGTCAGATCGCTTGAGCTTGTAGAGGCAAAGGTTCATAGAATATCCACATACTACAAAAAGATCGGCGTCCTTCCTCAAAACTGGAAATATAAGTCAGTCGTAGCTCAACTTGAGTAATGAGCAAACTAGAAGAAAGTCTATCTGTATTTTCTAACACGATTTCTGACTGCATAAAATCTGGAAAGACCATCGCAGTAACCACCCACATTGATTGCGACGGTATTACATCAGGCAGCATCATTACAAAGGCGTTGATTCGCGCAGGCGCCAAAGTCACGGTAAGAACACTCAAGGAGATGAACGAGTTTGCGGTCAAGAGTATGCAACAAGACTCACGCGACTTTCACATCGTAACTGACTTGGGCGGAGGTTTTGCAAAACAGTTTGATGAGGCACTAGGAGATAACTGGTTTGTCTTGGATCATCACGAGATCCCACAAGAAGAGCATGACAACGAGCACGTCATAAATGCATGGAAGTTTGGCATCGATGGTGGCACCGGTATCTGTGCTGGTGGGATGACGTTTCTTGCCGCAAAATCACTTGACAAGAGAAATTCGGATTTGGCCCCAATAGCTGTAGTCTCTGCACTTGGTGACAGACAGGACAGGGGAGAAAAGAAATCATTTCTTGGCAAAAACGCAGAGATAGTAGAGGAAGCAAAGAATTCAGGCCAGCTCCAAGTAGACATGGATCTTTTGTTATTTGGACGCGAGACTAGACCGCTTGCAGACGCACTTGCGTTTACCTCGCAGCCATTCATTGAGGGACTAACTTGGAACCGCGACGCATGTTTTTCATTGTTAAGATCTTCAGGAATTGAGCTCAAAGACGGTGGCAGGTTTAGGACTCCTTCGGATCTTACAGATGACGAAAAGCGCATACTTCTTGAATCGATTACAAAGTTTGCCAGCTCACAAAATGCGACTCAGATAATGGAGGAGTTAATTGGGTACACCTACACATTTCCAAGTGAGGAAAGACGCAGCTTTTTGCGAGATGCAAGAGAATTTTCTACGATGTTGAATTCTTGCGGAAGGATAGGAAAGGCTGGAGTAGGAATTGCCATTTGTTCAGGGGACAGAAACAGAATGCTTGAGGAAGGTGAAAACATCTTAGTGGATTACAGAAAGATGATTCGGGAATACATGAATATTTTGACAAATGAGAGGTGGCGGATTACTGACTCTACGGATTATCTCATGGTAAACGGCGAGGGCGTAATTCCAGAAACAATGACTGGCACGATTTCGTCGTTGCTTGCTGGCTCGCCAAAGAACGCAGGTAAAATAGTGATTCTAAGGACAAACGGTGAAGAGAACACAATCAAATTTTCATCCCGCAAGTCAATTGGATGTAAATCAGGAGTTAATTTGTCTGTGTTGATGAGGACTGGTGCTGAAAAGTTCAACGGTGTTGGTGGCGGACATGATGCGGCAGCAGGCGCCAGAATTACAAAGGACAAGTTGGATGGATTTTTGGATTTTTTGGAACATGGAATCAAAGATTCGAATAGTAATTAGTAACATCTCGCAGAAAAAAGCCCAAGCAATCAGGGCTGCCTTGGAGCCGGACAATGTAGATTTTCCACAAGACCTCTCATTTGAAATAGAAAATCTTGATAATGCACTAGTTTTTAATTTCCACAGTATTGGAAACATGAAAAAACTTACTGCTACTATTGATGAGGTCTTGGCGCATGTGCAGATGGCACTCAAAGTGATGGAGTAATGCTGGATCCCAAACTAATCAAAGAAAAACCTGAGTTGATACGAAAGATGCTACGGGACAGAAGGGTTGAGTTTGATCTGGATGCGTTGATAAACCTAGATTCGAAAAGGCGCGAGTTGATTGTAAAAACGGATGAGCTTAGAAAAAAGAAAAACGTCGTGTCTGTGGAGATATCCGCAAAGAAAAAGGCGGGCCAAGACGCAAGTGATTCTATTGCGCAAATGCAATCAGTTTCCTCGGAGCTGGCCTCACTTGAATCAGAGCAGCTCAGAGTAGAAACAGAGTACAACAAGCTCGCACTAAGCATTCCGAATTTGGTTCATGAATCGGTCCCAATTGGGCCTGACGAGTCTGCCAACAAGGAACTAAGAAAGTGGGGCCAAATACCACAGTTTGACTTTAAGATAAAAGATCACATAGACATTTCTGCAAATCTGGATCTAGTTGATTTGGAAAGGGCTGCAAAGACTGCGGGTGCAAGGTTCTACTATCTAAAAAACAAGCTTGTCAAGCTGAACCAGGCATTGATTGGTTTTGCACTTGATTTTTTGGAGGGAAAAAAATACACGTTGGTGCAGCCGCCGTATCTTATCAATAAGAGCTCGATGGAAGGTGCAATAATTGCCGAGGATTTTGCAAATGTAATTTACAAAGTAGAAGATGAAGATCTGTTTTTGATTGGGACGTCAGAGCACGCAATTGCTGCGATGCACTCAGATGAGATCCTTCAAGGAAAGGACCTCCCACTCAGGTATGCCGGAGTGAGCCCTTGCTTTAGAAAAGAGGCAGGAGCTCACGGACGCGACCAAAAGGGAATATTCCGTGTCCACCAATTTGAGAAGGTAGAACAGTACGTATTTGCAAGGCCTGAAGAATCTTGGAAGGAGCACGAGCAGATGCTTCAGACTGTAGAAGAGTTTTACCAGAAATTAGAGATCCCGTACAGGGTCATGGTTTTATCGAGTGGGGACCTTGGCAAGGTCTCTGCAAAAACATACGATGTGGAAGCATGGATGGCAGGCCAAAATGCATACCGCGAGATCGTCTCATGTTCAAACTGTCTTGACTTTCAGACAAGGCGCCTTAAGATCAGATTCAGGGACAAGACAAACGAGCAGACACAATACGTGCACTCACTAAACAGCACGCTTGTTGCAACCACTCGCACCTTAGTTGCAATTATGGAAAACTTTCAGACAAAGGACGGCCACATCAACGTGCCAAAGCCTTTGCAAAAGTATCTTGGTTCTTCTACAATATAGCCAGCACAACTTATATTTTGGATTCAGTGGCTCGTTAGTAATTGGCTAAAAGAAAGGGTTCAAGAGTTAAGGACAAGTGGCGTGAGAAGAAATGGGTCACAGTAATTGCCCCAGAGTCATTTAACAACGCTCCAATAGCTTACATTCCAATTACCGACGAAAAAAAGGCAATTGGTAGAGTAGTCGAAGTCACATTGTTTGATATTCTAAAAGGTGATCCATCCCAATACCAGTACAAAATTTACTTCCAGATAAGCAGAATAGAAGGAGATAAGGCATACTCTATTTTCAAGCGATACGAATATGCAAAGGAATTTTTGCGAAGCTTGATTCGACGCGGTTCGAGCAAGGTCAACTTTGTCATGGACGTAAGTACCAAAGACAACTATCTTTTCAGACTCAAAGTAATTGCTCTAACGCACAAGAAACTAAATACATCAAGAAAGCACGCAATGAGATTGATTGCAAAAGACGTAATGAGCAAGACCATCCCTGAAATGACAATAGACCAGTTCGTGCAGGCAACATGTTACGGTAAGATAAATTCTGACATCATGGCTGCGGCAAAGAAGGTCATCCGAATGAGACACGTAGGCCTCGAAAAGGTAAAGCTCATCCGAACTGCAGAAGCCCAAGTAGCACTACTTGAAGCATAATTTGGAAAGAAAGCTCGAAGTAGATATCCAAGTCATTGTTCACGCAACCGAGGATCTGGAAAAGATCTTTTCTGCGTTCAAGGACGTCTTTGATGTAGACAGAGAAGAGTTTACGCAACAAAGCTTGAGTGGTCATTATGATAATCCCATCACCTTGCTTTTGTGCAAGCTAAAAAAGAAAAAAGCTCAAGGCTTTGTCAGAAGACTTGTTGAGGGAATCTCAAAAGAAGAGATGGCTTTCATACTAGAAGACTTGGTAAACAGGTGCGACAAGTCGGCATTGCACTTGAGGATTTCAAAGCAGAGACTAGTTTTGGGTAAGATAGTTCTTGGCGACGAAGACCCAATCAAGCTGAAAATATACACGCCGATTTACACGCAAAAAGATCTCATCAAGACATATTCCGAGATACTAAGCCAGGACACAATTTAATATAATTTAGAGTAGTAATTAGTTGGGAATGAAGAGCTACAAAGCCGCTCCAGTCTGAGCAACGCAGCTGTGAAGACGCCGCGACGATCTGACCCAAAAATTGGTTTTTTGCATTGTTTTAAATAATGTTCTTTCAGCTGTTGGATAGTTGGAACTAGATTACGATATCATTGTTGCAGGTGGAGGCCTTGC
>JBBIVI010000094.1:0-5592 GCA_037439825.1 Candidatus Nitrosotenuis sp.
ACATGTACGAAGGAAAAGAAGGTGTCAGAGTTACCTTCAAGGACGGCAGAATCGATATTTTACCTCATTCTTTGCATATTTGGTGCGTATTTGATGAAAAGGTAACAAGATATTGCGATTGGCTCTTGGCTAATGTGTATCAGCTTAATTCGAGGCCGGTCAGTTCGTAAGAGTATTCCAGTGCACCATCAAGCGTGTAATATTCTGCTTTAACAGGCAGCGGTACATTGTCCGCAATCAAGAAATAATTTTCAATATCGTTTACCTTGTAAGATACCTTGTATGTCTTGAGCTGTCCGAACTCAAACACGTGGTCTTTGTATTCAATAACTTTCATCTTTGGTGTAAATTTTCCTATGTACGTAGTGCCCCATTCTGCGCCAACAACAAGATATTTTGATTCAACTACTGTATCCCGGACAGACAGAACTGTTTTGTCAAGAGTGTCAATGTATGGTTTGATTTGTTCTGGCACATCTATGAACACATATGCCTTTCCAATCTTTAGTGTTTGCTCAAAATGCGATCCTGTTTTGTCATCTATGATTAGATGTACTTGTTGCTCATCACCAATCTGATCCAAAAATTTCATATTTACGACGAACTCCATTTCGTTTGTCTTTACATCATATTGCAGTGTAGGTTTTGTGTCTGCTCCTTTTCCCACATACCATTGACTTGCAAAACGAGGAATCACATTTTGTTCAGAGCCAGGCAGTCCTGTCAGTAATGGATAAGCAAGGCCTATCGCTGCTGCGCCTAGCATTATCCCTAATGGTATTATTATGATTTTGCGAACCAAGACAAGTCAGATAAAGTTAGGACTTTAATTTGATAATTCCGTTCGTAATCAAATACTGGATGCCGCTGACAAAGTCTTTGTCACCTATTGTGCCGTCTGCCCACCAACCCGCATTTCTTTTGATCCAGTCTGGGATGACATTGCTTCCATCCCCAGTTCCGGCAGAGGTAGATGGAATCTTGATTATTTTCTGATTAATTAGATATTGCAATCCTTGAACAAAGTCGTTGTCACCTATTGTGCCGTCTGCCCACCAACCCGCATTATTTTTAACCCATGATGGAATCTTGATTTCTGACGGAGTAGGTTGTGGAGGGGTCGTAGTTGCACCATTTCCTGGCTGCACGTCGACGTCAAATGTTATGTAGCCTGCTTTCGCTGGATTTGGCGATGCAGTCTCTGGTCCAGTTCCAAACACAAAGATTGCGTATTTGGTCATGCCAGATTCTTTAATCAAAATATCACGTCTTACTTGTCCTGATGTGGTAAAGAGGGCGTTTCGTTTTTCTTCATCTGCAAGGGATCGTTTTGGTTCAAGGCCTGCAGCAGTCTGCTCGACTACCAAAACATCATAATGAATTTCATTTTCAAATTCTTCTTGATTAACCATTCGCTTAAAGTCTATTATCACAGACATGTTGCAACCTTGTTTTGGCTTTGGTGGGGCGTATTTAACGTTGATGATCATTGAATTTGTGTTTGTTCCCTTGGTAAGCGATACAAACTCGTCTGTGTTTGTTGGACAGTTGAGGGCCGCCTGTGCCTCCTCTGTGCTTTTAACAGTAGTAAATGGATTTGTCTTTACATTTTGTTGATAGTCCAATAACTCAAATCTATACTCTTGTGGCGGAACTCCTTCTGCTACATGCGCATATGTATCAGCTTTTACTGGAAAGGGAAATTCATCTACGACCCAAACTCTGTTAAGCTTGCCACCAGTCTTCCAAGTGACCAAGACAGTATCAAATACTCCAGCAGGTACTGCTATTTTTTCTTCTGATGTAGGAATGATTTGCTCTCCACCGATGTTACCTATTTTACCCCATGAAGGCATGCTGAACTGTTTTGGTCCTTTGCCAGTCAGGCTTCCTGTATCTGCTGTAGCGTATGCTGAAAGCCAGACTATTGAGGATTTGAATGGACCTCGATATGGAGCAAGATTTGGAGTACTACTTGTTGGCTCTGGTGCTACCTTGCCTACGTTCATGGTTCCTTTCACTACTTTGGCGCCATCATACACTACAACTTGCAATTTCCACTGATCCTCGGTTCCCACTTTTTCATCTGTTTCAACCCAAAAATCAATTCTGAATGGCGAACAATCTTTGTAATCAATATGGCACAATGAGTAGCTGAATCGGTCTCCTTTTTTCAGACCTTCACCGACATACCAAGAACCAGGTTTGTTCACACCCCCGCCTTGGAATTGCGCACTAGCGCTTTGAGAAAATGTAGAAACAATGATTGAAATTGCCAATATAGCAACTAGAGCAGTCTTCAACCAACATTAATTCTCGTTGATCCCTAGTTAAAGGTTATTCAGGAATCAGTGGTAATCAAAGATGCAGTCATTATGATGATTTTTGTGATCAGTTGGATTTATTGCAGTATCGCCTAAGCTACGCAAATATAGAGGTATTCTGGATTTCCAAATATAATGTGCGACTGCGCCAAAGTTCACATGTACGAAGTTGAGTACAAACTCGCAGGAATGACCGTGGTTCCAACCCATAAAAACTGCGGAAATGCACTAAGTGAAGCCCAGCTTGATAAATTTCAAAAAGAGCTTGTAAAGTCATGGGGACTAGATCCTGAAGACGAAAGTCCCATTTAGTTAATTTAAAAATAAAAACAAAAAGTAGGTTAAGCTTTGTTTATCTTAACTCAGCGACAGCTTCCTTACAGATGGAAGACTTGCATTTACAATCTGCGCTGCAAAGGCAGTGTCCTTGCATTTCGCAATCACATTGATATTCAGGATCACCGCTATCTGCTTCGCAACCGCAAGCTTGATCTACCATATTGAATGGATCATCTAACATGGTTTTAAAGGTTGTCTAGACTGCGTTGAAGAAAGACCTAGGCATAGTTTTGCATAGACATGCTCAGGTCATTTACAAGTTTATGTAAGATCCTTGTTTGCTGTTCGATTTTTGTCTGGTCATGTTCCAAATCCAAGGCTACTTTGAGAAGGTGGATGAGATCGGCTCTTTTATGCATGGAATCAGATATTGAAATAATGTTGGTTTTGTTCACATATCCAAGATAAAAGTAGCAATCAGACAAAAGTGAGTTATTTACGAGATATTCGTATTTTCTCTGAATGATCACAGAGTGGTTGTTTGCCTCGATCATATCAGAAAAACCTATTGTAGATTTTACCATGCGTTCAAGTAACGACGGTGTTGCACGTTCAAGGCCGATTATCTCAGCTACTGCAAAAAAAGATTCATTGATTTTGTTTTTTTCTGATTTTCGAATGAATTCTAGCATGTGAGTAGGGCTTCGCATCTTTGAGTTGAAAAGAACTAGCGCATCACACACAAGATAAGCTGCACATTTTAACCAAACTGCTGCAAAAGGATCGGTGCCAAGTCCTTGTTTTGCTTTTGTCGCATAGTATAATGCGTCGACGAGACAGCCCTTGATAGTCGAGCTTCGAAGTTTTTCTTTTTTTTCTCTTATCTTTGATAAAAATATGCCAAGGCGCCAGTCATTGTCAGAGATGATAACCATATTTTCATATTTTTGTAACACGTCAGAGTCTGACTCATCGAGTTTGCCATGATGAATTCTTATAAGATCGTTATCAATTTGGTGTATTTGATCTGTCACGTTTTGACCGTCAAACAACGTGATATTGTATTCACAACACTCATGTGTTGTTTTGTGTACTTTGCATCCCCCAAGTGCGATTGGGTGAGAGTGTAAATCAAGATTATCAACTATCTCTTTTAATTGCACAACAAAATTCATTTTTCAATTTTCTTAAGCATTCTACTGATTAATTTTTAACCAATCAACCAATAATGAAACATAACTATTCCTTTAAATTGCTAAAACATCACGCATTTTTTAAGCTCCTGTGGTGTAGTCCGGTTAAGCATATTGCCCTCTCAAGGCAAGGATCCCGGGTTCAAATCCCGGCGGGAGCATTTTTTGAATCCAGTCATCAGCCTTAGTTATCTGATGGCACTCTAATCCATGACGGCATTTTGACAAAACTGCAAGAGTTATCCGAAATTCAAAAATTGTTCGCTTAAATAAGATGCTGTATTTTATTGATCATGGGTCTACAAAATATTTCTCTAAAACTACAATATAGAACAGACAGAGACAATATTGTGACAGAGTTCTTTATTCCATGTCTTAGCAATTCAGTAGAATACGACAGAGCCATCGAATTTATGACACTAAAGAGCATCTCGACTCTCTCTTTAGGATTACAGAACTTTGCAGAACATGATGGTAAAATCCGATTGATTACTGGGCACAGATACGCCTCCTCCGACCTAGATGTTCTTGCAAGAATCTTCAATCGAAAAAACAGTATATTTTCTACGGGTTTTATTCACAGCAGCAAGTTAGAGATTTTGCAAAAACTAGTTCAAAAAAACAAAATTCAGATCAAGATTGCAATACCAAACTCAGAATATGTCGACGGATCTTTTTCTGAACGAATAGGGATCTTTCGTGACGATGATGGGCAGATGGTTGCCTACACAGGTACTTCTAATGAAACATTTAACACCGACAACCGAAATTTTGAATCAATTGACGTGTTTACTTCATGGAACGACAGACCACGAGTAGACATAAAGCTAGAAGATTTTGAAAAACTATGGAGTAATGAGACCAAATATGTCCAAGTGTATGATTTTATAGACGCCTACAAAAATAATCTTCTCAAATATGATTCTAAATGGGCAGTAGAAACGCTTAGCTAAATACAAATCCCGACGTATCAATATTTTTTGTATTCTCTACAAATCGGACGAGTGAGATCTTGTAGTAGATTACTTCCCCACGTCGTTCTATTACTGCCAAGATTGGCTCTTTTCCCATCTTTGTTATCTCCTCAATATTTTTTTGCAGAGTTCCTATCTTTTCCTGTTTGCCTTCTGCAAGACCAAACACTAGATACTTTGCTCCTTTTTCTCCGAATTGGCCTCGTTCATACACTCTAAAGTCAGAGCCAAATCCAAACCCGTCTTTTACCGTATATCCTCTTACACGCAGATCACGATAGATTAGAAATTTTGTTAGTGCGTTTTCATCAAATTTGGTGCAAACCTGCAAAAGATCATTAAATCCGAGTGTTTTTTTCCCTTTGTTGAGTTGTAATTTTTTGTAGAAAAGAAAGTACAGCGATTCGAATGGTTTTAGAAGAAATTTTCCTTGTCGTATTTCGCCATAGCCTTTTTGTTCAAGTGCGTTTTGCGTTTCTTTGTTTGTTATTAATGTGTGATCATCGATTAAGATCCCTTCAATGTCGAATTCGACGTCTGAGCTCATTTGGCGAAAATTGTGGTAAATTCCATATAAGTCATCGAATCACAAAAACATCTAACCGTTAAAATATAGGTCTATATTTTGTGGTTTCAGCAGTGATATTATGCACGGTGGATGTTACAGAATAGGTAATGGACAGCCATACACAAGAAAGGAATTCATAAAAGGAAAGCCTCAGCCAAAGATTGCCAAATATCAAGGTGGAAAAAGAGGTGATTATGATTACTGTGTACAATTGTGCTCAAACGAAAAAATGCAGATAAGACACATGGCAATAG
>JBBIVI010000095.1:0-5578 GCA_037439825.1 Candidatus Nitrosotenuis sp.
AGACGGAAATCTGATTGAAGTAATTGACTCTGATGCAGATATTGAAAATTACAAACTTGTAAAGAAATTCGGTCAAGACATCAAGATAATGGCAATAGGTCAGCCCAAGTTTGCTGCAAAAATAAAGGAGCTTGATGACATAGTTTACTATGATACAAAGGATGCACAAAGCGGATCCATTTTCATGGAAGATCCTTCGTTTGCATTCGATTACGCGCATATTTTGCCTCTTGTTGAGAAATGTTCTATTTTGCACGGCCATACCTCAAACGTCTTAGTGGAGATGGTAGGGGACATGAAAAACAATCTATTAATTGATTTTGGAGAGGCAAAAAAAATAATCAAAGATGCAATCTCGATCTTGGATCATAAGTTTTTCATCAATAAAAAATATCTAAAAGGTGAAGATCAAACACACTATCGAATCGCGTTTGAGGGTCCAAGAGGAACGTTTGATATGCAGGTTCCAAAGGACACTACGTATCTTCTTGAAGGAGAAGCAACCGTAGAAAATCTATCAACTGAGATAATCAAGATCCTTGTTCCAAAGCTTCCAAAAAACATTGAAGCTGTCGGAGTGTATATCTACGAAGGCTACAACAAGGGCGCACACCTCATATCAAAGATCTCAAAATCCTAGGACATGGAGCCAAAGATCAAAGAGACCGCATGGAATCCTGAGCTTGAAGCAAGGATTCTTCAACAATGGCACGACATGCATCTGTATGACTTTGTGCCTCAAAACAAGAACTTTGTAATTGATACTCCTCCTCCTTATCCTTCCGGCAGGCCATGGCATATCGGTGCTGCTGCACATTATTCCCAGATAGACATGATTGCAAGAACCGCAAGAATGGCAGGCCACAATGTCTATTTTCCAATAGGGATCGACAGAAACGGCCTCCCAGTTGAGCTTTACACAGAAAAAAAACACAACATCCGAATGCAGGAAACAGAGCGCTCCAAGTTCCTAGAATTGTGTAAAAGCTCACTTGATGACCTCGAAGCAGAGATGATCCAGATAATGAAGAGCCTTGGCCTTTCTGCGAACTTTGCCAACTATTACAGGACAGATTCAGAAGAATATAGGATCTTGACACAGTCCACATTCATCGAATTATGGAACCGCGGAATCATTTACAAGGCAACGCGTCCTAACAATTACGACTGGGTGTCCGGAACAACCATTGCAGACGCAGAGATCACTTACCAAGACATACAAACAAAACTAGTCTACATGAAATTCAAGATAAAAGATTCCGACAAAATCATCATAATCGCAAGTACAAGACCAGAGCTTTTGTGTGCTTGTCAGACAGTAATTGTAAATCCAGAAGATGAAAGATACAAGGAGTTTATTGGAAAAAAGATCATAGTTCCTCTAATTAATAGAGAAGTCATAATCAGAGCACACCATTCTGCTCAGATGGAGTTTGGTTCAGGTGCAGTCATGGTGTGTAGCTACGGTGATCAAAACGATGTTGCTTTGTTCAGGGAGCTAAAGCTTGAAGAAATTGTTGCAATAGGGATGAATGGTTTGATGACAGAAGCCGCAGGCAGGTATGCAGGCCTCAAGGTAAAACAGGCGCGAACCCAGATCATTGAAGACCTACAAAATTCAGGTTTTGTTGAAAAAATAGAAGAAATCACGCACCGCACACCAGTCTCTGAACGGAGCAAGATACCAATTGAGATAATCCCGATGGAAGAATATTATATCAGACAGATAGATGATGTGGAAAAAATCAGAGAAATTGGAAAAAAGATCACATTCTATCCTGAAATGCACAAACAAATTCTAATGAATTGGCTTGACTCCATTACAATTGATTGGCCTATATCTCGTAGGAGGTTTTATGGTACTGAGATCCCTATATGGTATTGCAAAAAGTGCTCAGAACCACACGTTCCAGAACCCGGCAAGTATTATAGACCTTGGAAGGATAGAGCACCATTTGACAAGTGTAAAAAATGCGGGGCAATTGAGTTTGTAGGTGAAGAACGGACATTCGATACTTGGATGGATTCTAGTGTGTCCCCATTGTTTATATCAAAATACAGAAAAGATGACGAGTTCTTCAAAAAAACATACCCAGCTACTCTAAGACCGCAAGCAAAAGACATAGTGAGAACCTGGCTCTACTATACCATTTTGAGATGCGAGCAGCTTACAGGCAAAGCACCATGGTCTGAGGCTTGGATTATGGGGTATGGTCTTGATGAAAAAGGAATGAAGATGAGTAAAAGTAAAGGAAACGTCGTGGATCCCCTACCTGTAATTCAAAAGTTTGGTGCCGATACGTTCAGATTTTGGAGTGCAAGTGAGATAAATCACGGATATGATTTTAGATGTTCTGAGCAGAAAATCGAGGCCACAAAGAAGTTTCTTTCAAAGCTTTGGAACGTTTCAAGATTTATTTCAAGTTATCCGATTGTGCAAAAAACAGAACTTACTC
Organism: Candidatus Nitrosotenuis sp.; assembly: GCA_037439825.1. Classification (GTDB taxonomy): domain Archaea; phylum Thermoproteota; class Nitrososphaeria; order Nitrososphaerales; family Nitrosopumilaceae; genus Nitrosotenuis. Next base: position 2,457 of record JBBIVI010000095.1, read on the forward strand.
CATCTGATGAATGGATTCTTTCTGAGCTTGACAATCTAGTTAAAGAATGCAAAAAGGGATATTCAGAGTACAACTTTTTTGTTCCTGCTATAGCTGTGCGTGAATTTACTTGGAACATTTTTGCGGCACACTATATCGAGATGGTAAAGGCAAGAGCATATGGTGAGGGCTTCACAGAAGACGAGAAAAATGCTGCAATCTACACATTACACAAAATACTTTCTACAATCTTGCTTTTGCTTGCCCCCATTACTCCATTTATTACTGATTTTCTGTGGCAGACTCTATATTCAAAAGAAACAATCCATAAACAACAACATCCAGAATCAGAAAATCTGCAAGACATGAGTAAATACACTCAAGAGATCATGGACTTTAATTCCACAGTATGGAATGAAAAGAAATCAAAAGGCCTTTCACTAAAAGACTCTATTTCAATAAAAATCCCAGAAGCACTAAAGCCGTTTGCAAAAGATCTGATTCAAATGCACCGATTAGAAGAATGAAGATTTAACTACACATTAGATAATAAGCAAACTTCTCATAAAATACACCACAGATCAGATAACAACATAAAAATTCTTTTTTTCTGTTATTTTGTGATAACCTATAAGATTTTTTGATAATCTTTTAATAAGTTCCTATATTATGCTATGTTTAATAACTTCAAAACTTATTATCGGATCACTTGTTGGAGTAATTGCAATAGCAGTCTCCATTTCAGGTGCATATGCAACATTTCCTGTGGGATACTTGGACATAGAATCAGCAAATTCGGATGGAGTCACACATATGATGACACTTGCTGACGATGTAAAGCAGATAACAGCTAAAAAATCAGAAGATATAGTTACCTTCTGGGCATGGGCTGTTCCAAATCCAACTGAAGCACCAGAAGGCACGTTTCTTACCGTTGATGCAATCACAATTCATCACGGAGTAAACGATCATCAGGCATTTGGAAAAGCTGCCAAATCATCACCGGTACAGAGCTTCCATCCACATAGGGCGTATTTTGATTCCAATTTGTGTGTCATTGGACTTGAAAGTCCAAAAACAGGTTTCAAGGTGAATCAAAACACGGTGACTTTGTCATCATCTGATGTTGCAGTAGCTGCAGCTACAGGAACTATTGGGCCAGTAGACGGTTGTCCTGTTGGGTTAGGAGTAACAAACATACAGGAATTAGTTACTATCCCATAAGCACTTTTTTTTATCAATTCTGGTTTATTCAGTTCCAAATTTGTTTGTGCAAATGTTATCTTTTTGCGAGTTGTGCCAGCCAACCTTTTTTTGCTTTTGCTGACGTAAGTTTTTTCTTTTGTGATTTTGCGGCTTCTGCGTCTTCTAGAGCCACACTTGTATAAATCGCTGCAAACAGCAATACTACTACAACGCCAAGAAGAAATGCAGTCGAGTTTATCATCAAAGATACATTTTCTCATTGATAATTATTGATTATTATAGAATTGCGGTATGCCTTTTTGCTAGTCGTATGCAATGATGCCAATTCAATTTCATGCCCACGATTTATGACCGCAGTTGGTACAACGTAATACCAGTGGTTCATTCTGATCAAACACGTATGGAATTTTTGGTTTTGAGCAAGCTATACATCGTGGTTGGCTGTAAAATTTTTTACCGTTCTTAATTGGTAAACCACTAGACAGATTTTTTGTCTGTTCTGATTTCCAGTCTTTTGTGATTTGAATTGTTGACATGTGTATTTTATCGTCTGTAAAATATTTGACTCTATATGCCGCATTGCGGTATGCTTTCACAAATCTTTTTTCTTTGATTTTATCATGGAAATAAAATACTTGTGCCAAGATACATCCGTTGTCAATTCTGGATGAAATGAAGTGGCCAGTATATTTCCTTGTTTTACTGCAACTATTTTTTCATTGAATTTTGATACAATTTGGACGTCCTTGCCAAGGCCTTCAATTGAAGGTGCACGAATAAAGACCCCTCTTGATTTTTCAATTCCAATTGGTTGAGCTGAGATTTCTGCCTCAAATGAGTCACGTTGACGCCCAAATGAATTGCGCTCAACCCTTACATCAAGCAGATCCAAAAGTGGCTGATCCGTTTTTCCAACAATTCTGTCTTTTGCGTTTTTTGATAACAAAATCAAACCAGCGCATATTCCGAATACTGGCATTCCGGACTGGATTTTTTCTTTGATTGTCTTAATTGCACCATTTACCAAAGACATTTGTCCAATCATGGTGCTCTCTCCGCCCGGGATAATTAATGCGTCAAGATTTGAAATTTCGTCTGGCGTCTTGACTTGTCTTACGTTTCCCTTTATCCCTGATTTTGCAAGTGCTGCTTTTGTAGCAGAGATGTTTTCTGCTACATCTCCCTGCATTCCTAAAACACCAATGTTTACGCTCATGCTGTACTTCCACGCTCTTGCATTCTAAGCTCTAGATTCTTGACATCAAGTCCAAGCATTGATTGTCTTTCATCAATCATCCTTTGTGCTTCTTTGACTTTGTCTGCGTCTTCCCAGAAGGTAGTTGCTAACACAATTGCTCTAGCTCTCTCTTTTGCATCTTCTGCTTTGAATATACCAGAACCCACAAAGACACCATCGCAGCCAAGCGACATCAGGTATGCCGCGTCTGCAGGTGTAGCTATTCCACCTGCTGCAAAATTTACCACAGGCAATCTGCCGATTTTTGCTGTCTGCTCTACAAGATCGTAAGAGACTTTGAATTCTCGCGCCATTCTAACTAGGTCTTGATGATCTCCTGAATCATAAATTGATTTGATAGTTCTGAGATCGTCATTTACTTTTTTGATGTGCGTTACTGCTTCTGCCACATTTCCAGTTCCAGGTTCTCCTTTTGTCCTAATCATTGCTGCGCCCTCCTCTATTCTTCTTAGAGCCTCAGCAAGTGATCGTGCTCCATTGACAAATGGTGTTGTAAAGTCCCACTTCCAAATATGATGCGACTCGTCTGCAGGCGTCAATACTTCGGATTCATCAATCATATCCACGTTTGTTTCCTCTAAGACACGTGCTTCATAGACGTGACCTATTCTGCATTTTGCCATCACAGGTATTGTGACCGCATCCATTATCTCTTCAATAACTCTAATGCTTGCAGTTC
>JBBIVI010000096.1:0-5561 GCA_037439825.1 Candidatus Nitrosotenuis sp.
CTAAGCAATGACAGAGAAAAGCTCATTGCTTGTTTTCCGTCATTATAGCCTAATACTGGTAACACTTCAGCTCTACTAATAAACTAATAGAAATCAAAAGCCAATAGAGGGATTTGGACCCTCGACCCTCTGATTACAAGTCAGATGCTCTGCCAGGCTGAGCTATATTGGCACGATTTTGTAAGAAAATAGAGCGGTTTAAAACGTTATGAGCTTGTCAATCTTTAAAAATGGTAATCGATCAGGTTCACTAAATGAAGTACATTGCCCCAAAAAAACTAAAGGTAATCATGGGCATGTTTTTTGGAACTGGCGTTTGGGGTATGGCGTATGGTCTTTGGGATCACCAGAATTTCATAACTTTGTTTGGTGTGATCAATTTCTGTCTTGGGGGATTTTTCGGATATCGCCTTTTGACACAAGGACCAAAACCTGAAAAATCATCTGAGAAGCGTAAAAAGTAACGCTACTACTACAAGCAAATTTGTAGTAAAGTGCATTGCATAAGAATGGTTGATTCCATTTTTGTCGTAAATATATTTGAACAAAAATCCGACAGGTATGAGCATGATTGCCATGTGGACTTTGATTCCCATTGCAATGTGAGCTGCGGCCCACACAAGAACCATCTTCTTTGATTTTCTAAAGTAAAACTCCTCTATGTGATTTATGTGAATGAACATGTAGATGAGCAATGGAAGAAACGGCACAACACCCCAGAATCCCTCCTCGGCAAAGGGTCCAAAGGCAATGTTGTAGCCAAGCCAACTCCAATTAAGAATTGGTATTTGTTCTGCAAGTGGATATATCAGGACAAGATATGCAATCATGACCCCAAAGGAAAGCGGTGCGTATATTGCTGACTTGATTCCATTGGTTAACTCAATGACTCTCTTTTTTGTCTCCTTGATTAAAATGAGTGATGTCGCAACGGTGAAAACGTAATATCCTATGATAAAGCCCTCGGAGCGAAAAATACTGTCTAATGTGAACAATAACACTTGGAATAGCTCCACGACTATGATCGAGTCTAGTTAAATAATAACTTCTGCGTACCAATTACATGCAAGAAGGAGACATTGCACCGGATTTTGAGCTGCCCGCAAGTGACGGGAGCACCGTGCGACTGTCTTCATTTAAGAATGCCAAAAACGTGGTACTTTGCTTTTATCCAAAGAACCACTTATTCATGTGTCCCTCAAAAAAGGTATTTGAGATGGCAAAAAGCGTTGTTTCAGCATACGCTGATATAGTAAATACTGACTCGGTTCTTTTTGCAATATCTGTGGACACAGTAGAAGATCAAAAAAGATTCGTCTCAGAATACAAGATACCATACCTTCACCTAAGTGACACTAAAAAACAAGTTTGCAAGACTTATGCGGGGCTAAATGTGGCAGGCCTTGCCAAGAGGTCTACTTTTGTTGTGGACAAAAACGGCAAAGTTAAGAAAATCTTTAGAGATTTTGACGTCAAAACGCATGGCCAGCAAATAGCTGAGACACTGGCCAAACTTTAGCGTCAACTATAAATAGTAAAAAATAATCTCAAAAAAACAATTTGCTTGATTTAGTTGCAAAAAAATTATTTCTGACAAAAGGAAAAGGTGTGCACGAAGACCGTCTTACAAGTTTTGAATACGCTTTACGTGATGCAGGAATTGCAGGAACAAACATTGTGTTGATTTCAAGTATATTTCCGCCAGGCGCAAAACTAGTCTCAAAGGCAGAAGGTCTCAAGTTGATCAAGCCAGGCCAAGTACTATTTACGATATATTCAAGAAACCAAACAAACGAGCCACACCGACTAATCTCAGCATCGGTTGGAATCGCACAGCCATCTGATCCAAAAAGGTATGGATATCTATCAGAATACGAGGCATTTGGACAAAACGAAAAGCAAGCAGGTGACTATGCTGAAGATATTGCCGCACAAATGCTTGCGTCTTCGCTTGGAATCAAATTCGACATTGATAAAAGCTGGGATGAAAAAAGACAACAATGGAAAATCTCAGGACAAATCTACAAATCCATGAACATAACGCAAACTGCGGTAGGAGACACCAAAGGCCGATGGACTACCGTCTTTGCGGCTGCAGTCTTGATAATCTAAGATTTCTTTGATTTGAAGCCTTTAAGGTAGAATGTTGCGGCAGCAGCTGCAACAATTCCAATTCCAACTAGAATGTACATCTCATAGCCCCCGACTTCAATTGACGAGGCAGTGTTTGTACCACTCAGGATGAGTGTGAGGTCGTCACGTTTGGCAGAAAATTGTTTGCCAAAAAGATACATTGCTTCTATTCTTTGTCCTGATTCGGAATTGAAGAACCAACCGCTTTTTGTAAGATCGGATGGGATTCTTTCATTGTTTTTTATTGTGGGTTCTATTACGCTGGCAGGAGTTTGTATCTTCGTTGAATTATCTTGAGGCAGTATCACCACATAGACAAGAGAATTCAATGGGAAAAAACCAACCGAAAAATACTCTGATTTTTTTATCTCGTCTACTTTGAGGTAGTGCAGAGGATCAATTGTTGATGTGTCTCTTGCAACATGCGGATATCTTTTGGTTACTTTGAGCTGCATGATTGAACCTTCTTCCTTTGGCAGAATGGTAAAGGACGTTTTTGACCCTGTGTCTCTTGCAAGCTCTGTTGCAGCGACATAAAATCCGCCAAACTCCCTTATCTGCCTTGGAATCAAAATGCCCGACATTTTACTAAATAGGTAGTCTGTGTCCTGCATTGGTGCAGTATATACTGCTGATACAGTTCCGGCACCAGACACTTCGACTCCAGTCTGTAGTGCCTTGTTTGATTTATCATCATAATGAATAAAGACAGAGTGGAACTCGGCTTTTAAACCAAACATGGAGTTGATATCGCCAATGATCGAGTCGCCAATCTGCCTGGCTTTTTGCTGAATTGCCGTGATTCCACCTTCGCCAGGTATTCTTTTGCTGTTTACCATAATGCAAATACTGTCTTGTACGCCGAGGACACATTGATCCTCGTTTGTAATTACAACGGCAACAATGTCGGTATTATTTCGGATCTTTGCATCAAGTTCTGGCGGTATTTGGAACTCTTTGATGCTTGTGGTCTGCAGCGAAACTGATGCGGTTACGTTGTTTGAGATCTTTTGGTCCACGATTACAGACGCGATTTCATGGTATGTAGCAAATCGTGGCTCTTCGGCAAATGCATTTGTCGCATAAAACAATGTGAAAACTAACAAAACCACAAAGAAAATCTGGTACACGGCCTGTCCAAACCCAGTTTTCAGTATTAAGGTTACGCCGGATTCGTCCTCTTTCTGAGGTGCAAAAATAAGTTTAAATTTGTAGGTGGTGCGCAGAGTCTTGACATCGAATTCAAACCGATCGGGGAACAAAATGACTGGCAGCCCGTGCGTAAAGGCTGCCAGCCCCACTTAATTTAATGAAATCAATTGATCTACTTGTGATTTTATGTAGTCAAATCCATCCTGCCAAAAGTCAGCAGAGCTTATGTTGATTCCATGCTCTCTTAGGAGGTCTTCGGGTTTCTTTGAACCGCCTGCTGCCAAAATTTCGAGATATGTCTTTTCAAAGTTGCTACCTTCCTTTTTGTATCTTTGATAAAGTGACAATGACAGCAAATTACCAAAAGAATATGCGTAGCAGTAAAATGGTGTGTGGAAAAAGTGAGGGATGCAGCTCCACTCTATTGCAAAGTCGTCTGACAACTGGATAGAATTTGAAAACTGGGTCTTCAGATTTGTAAGGTATGTCTTTGAGATCTCTTCTATTGTGGTACCATCTGCGATCTGTGTGTGTGCATCAATTTCAAAAATAGTAAAAAACGCTTGGCGCATAATTGTGGCGTAAAGATCATCGATTTTTTCTGAAAGGATTGTCTTTTTTTCATCGTCGCTCATCTGGTCTGCAATGTTGTCGTATAGCAAAAGTTCAGAAAATGTGGATGCCGTCTCTGCAAGAGGAAGTGAGGCTTCGGAGACAAGAATGGATTGTTTTGATGCTGCCTTGCTGTGTATCGCATGGCCTAACTCATGTGCCAAAGTAAAGACGTCTTTTGATTTGCCTGCATAATTTATGAGAACATATGGTGTTATTTTAGGGGAAATCGTGCTACAAAAAGCACCATCTCTTTTTCCCGGCCTGATTTCAGAATCTATGTGGTTTTGAGAAAATACACTTTTTGCATATTCTGCAAGCTGGGGACTAAACTTTGAGAGTGATCCTAAGACTAGTGTGGCCGCTTTTTGGTACGTATAGTTTTTTTCTTTGAGTTTTTTCGTGGTAGGTGCGTACAGGTCATATCTTCGCAGTTTTTTTAATCCAAGTTTTTTTGCCTTGTACGAGAAAAATTTGTAAAATACATCTGCATTCTTTTTGCAAACGTCAAGAAGAGTTTTTACAGTTTCATCCTCTACATCATTTGCTATGTTGCGAATTGATATTGGGGAAGAATACTTTCTAATCTCAATTCCTTCATCCTTCCAATTTAGAACCAAGTTTTGATAGATCTCGCCAAGTACACCTTTATTTTGTGTAAATTTTGTCAGAAGCGTCTTGTATGCCATCTCTCTTGTTTTTGCGTTTGTGTTACGCACAAGCACTGTTAGCTCTTCGCGTGTGAGTTTTCTTTTTTTGCCATTTATTGTTATGATGTACTCAAACGCGTTTGTTATCTTGTCGTACAGCTTTACTAATGCAGTTGAACCAGTGACATCAAGCGTGTTGATTATTTTTTCTTCTGGCTCAGAAAGCGAGTATTTTGCAAGGATACGTTTGTGCCTTAGATATTCTTTTAGACTTCCTGCGCTCTGCATCAATCTTTCTGCATTTTTGTCGTCTATTTGCCGCTTCCACCACAGATCAAAAAATAATGTCTTGTTTTCTATCTCAGAGCCAAGCTTTGTCATCTTGGTAAGAAGTGATGTTGCTTCGTCTGATTGGGTGTTTGCCGCATACAGCAGCGATGCATAACCTGTGAGTCTGCTTATGTCCTCTGATATTTCTTCGATGTTTTTTATGGTTGCAAAAAATTCCTGGAATTGGATGTCGGGTCTAAGTATGTCTTTGATCTTTTCAAAATTTTGTACCTTTTCTCGCAATGCAATAATCTGTTTTGCAAATTCTGGACTTTTGTGATCAGGCACAAGCTCTTGAAGACTCCATTTTGATTGCGTGTACATCCAAAATATAGTCAAAATTCCCAATATATGATATTTCTAAATACCACATGATTTTCAGAAAGATTGGACCGATTGTCTAGTTGGTTAGGATGACGCACTCACACTGCGTATGGATGAGATCATCCCGCAAGGGTCATGGGTTCGAATCCCATTCGGTCCACTCATACGTTCCCTTCGGACCGCTTTTCTAGGACGACCTTACCGTTGGGCATAGTTCCGACAAAACTCCAACCAGAAGTAATCAGTTGTTCGGCCTCTTCACTGGTTGCTACTCTCTGATGCCGGTATTGCAGATGCCAGAATCCTGAGCATCTCTTGCACCCTTTCAGGAGCAGCACCTTCTACGGCTTTGTGAAGTTC
>JBBIVI010000097.1:0-5549 GCA_037439825.1 Candidatus Nitrosotenuis sp.
TGGATTTTTTGGAATCTAAGATTATAGGTACACGTATGTTTGCTCCAAACGAAATATTTTTCGGGATTTACGCATGCATCTGAAAAGGGGTAGTTATTGTGAAATTACCTAGTTATTATTAGTACGGTACTATACCGTACTTTATGATTCACTGCGAATATTGCACAAAACAATTCGTCGAATCCCTCAACGGTTTGACTGAAAAAACATTACACGAGATACTTCATGGACCAGAACTGGTCAATGAGTAGCTACTTCTTTTTTATCTTATTTTGCCCCTAATGTTTTATTATTAATGATTAGGCATAAGAATGATGTCTAAGAAACAAGCTAAAGAAAAATCATCAGGTATTACACTTACCAAAAAGGATTCTAATTCCTTGGTCAAAAAAATAGGTGCCGTATCTGATTCTACAAAGGCATTGTCTAAAGAGCTTAAGACGATGTCAAAGATCTTTGCCGATAATCAAAAAGTGCTTGTCTCAATGAAGGACATGATAGACTCTCTTACTAACACACTTGAGCAAATCCAAAAACAATCAAAACAAATGAACATCATAGAGGAAGACACACAAAAACTCTTCTCGGGGTTAAACCAAGTTCGCGCTCAAGCAGGACTTATCACCAAAGTAAGTGAACATGCAAACAGACTGCAAGAACAGGTGAACAAACTGAGCCAAGTACAAAAAGAAGCACCTGACCCGGAAAGCATCATGAAGGCCATGGAAGATAGCCGAAACTCGATTCAAAACAACACTCAGATGATAATCAAGCTAGCACAAAGAATAGACAACATAAAAGAAGATCTTGAAGGTATTTCAGCAAAGACTGACACAGGCAAACTTGTATCTGAAATTGCATCAATAAAACAAGACTTGGCCGGCTTGATTGCAGATGGTGCTGCAAAAGCAGAAACGATAACTCATTTACGAGGCGAGATTCAAAAAATCGAATCTGAGATTGGAACCCTCATCAAACGTGCAGATACTACAGCATTTGTTGGGGAGGGGCTAAAATCGGTTCAAGTAGATCTTTCCTCGCTCAAGGAGAACGTCTTTAACAAGACAAATACGATAGACCAAAAAATCTCATCACTGGCTGATCTAGTTAAAAGATCAGAATCCTCGATGGCAGAATTTCACAAAAAAGCAGACAAGATATCTGTCGATTTACAGCAAATCCAGAACACCACCAACAAGTCTTCCGAACATACTTCAAAAGAAGTAGTGGGGCTTCTCAAGCTATCTGAATTCCAATCTAACATTAGGATTCTTGCAGAATCAAAGTACGGTGAATTAAAAGACATTGAAAAGATGGCAGAACAAACCGCATCAATTGTCAATCTGTTCGATAGTCTTGCTATTGAAACCCAACAAAAAATGGCTTTACCACAAGAGGTCAGACAGTGGGCAATAAGTAAAATGCTTGACTGCGCAGACAAATGGGAGATCAGGTTCTCTGATCTGTTTGGCGTACTGGTAAACAAGATGGGCAAAGAACTAGTCAAAGAAAATATTCGACTCAACCAAGTTCGTGATATCTTTGGTATTCGCGGTGTGGATGAAATTAGAAAAGAGCTTAATTTACAAAGTTCTTCTTGATAGGCATTTCCTAAAAAAGCAGTCAGATACCCCAGGTCTCATTCCACATTTGTTTCAGATGACCTAATCATCACTCTGCAGCATGAGTTAAGCTGCATCACTAATAATTCTTGATGAAATATGTTTGACCATGATTACGATCTAAATTTATCCGAGTGCGACGTAGTTAGGATATATGGGCGACAAAAAGAAACTGAATACCACAAACGATGATTACAAAAAAGCTCTCGCATCAGATGATCCTACAAAGATCACTGCCACGGAGCTAGAAAACTTGGCAAAAGAGGCCATGAAAAAGTTCAAGTCATTATAATCCAGAATGGGTAATTACCGGGGTCATACTTTTGAGCGGTATGACTGTTGGTGGAAAAGCCTCTATCTTAAAAGGAAAAAAGATAGTCATCTTTCAGGCGATTCTACACAAAATACTCTGTGACAAAGAAAAAACCAAGATAACTGTAATTTAAGACAACAATATTTCACAAATTTGTTATACAAGTCGACATACTCTATTAAAAAAAATTTCAGGGAGTTGTAGCCATGAATTCCCAGATTCTTGAGAAGGTAGAAGCCTCGGGAGTCTGTGGAATAAAAAAGACAGAACTCAAGAAGATGTTTGGTAGCGAATGTGATTCCACACTTGAGCAGCTAACAAAAGAAGAAAAAATCATTGTAGATAACAAAGGTATAGCGCATTACGTGTGGAGTAAAGCAAATTATCTGTCTCATATATCTCAAAACGATCCAAAATTCAAGATAATCTCAAAACTTATACAAAATCTGGAAAATACAGTAAACCAAATCCGTGTAGATTTGAATAAAACGCCATCCACAAACCAAGACATTGACTTTCAAACCCATTTTGACATGTGCCTTGGTGAACTTTCTACCTCACTTGGATGGGTACCATTCTCAAATATCAAGCAAAAGCTTTGTACGTCACTTAACATTTCATCTGATCAGTTCTATTCCTTAGCATCCTCACTAGTTGAATCAAACCAAAAATACGAAGTTTCAACCGGAGGCCAGGAGGGTATCCAGATACGCGGAATGCTACATGGATACGTACGAAAACTATGACATATCCATACGGTCTGAAGTCAAATCCATATCCGAGTAGTCCAACTCCGACCGAACAAGATGCAAAAATTCTCGGTGGTGCAAAACATCAGAATGCCAAGATGGCGATAATCGAATGCATTTCGGATCTTTACAAGAAAATCTCTAGGAGGAACTCGACTGAAAACGATTTTCGCTTAATCACGATAGTCCAAGACGTAGGATCAGGCAAAACTCATCTGGCACTACACATTAAGACTCTCAAAACAAGACAAGACATTGTAACCACATATGTGGATCTTTCTACCATCTCGCCAAAAACCAATGAGAGTATCTATGATGCAATAATCCGTGGTTTTAACAAGGATCTGTTTTCTGAACTCAAAGAAAAATTTCTGGCACAAATCAGCGAAAAGGCCCAAAAAGGCGATATGCTTGCAAAAAAAGCCCTCGGTTACGGTTTTGTAGACAAACTCAAAGGCGTAACAATAAAACAAAAAGCAGAAGATATTCTATATGACAAAAAGCCTATTTCTGTAACGACACTACAAAACTATCTTGCAGCAAACCATGACCAACACGAAGCAGTTGTGATTAGAAACATATTATGCAATTCATTTGATAAAATAACAAACCTTGATGAAATGCACGGAAGACTTGCAGCAATTACAAGGTTCAGCCATGACCTGCTAGGCAAGATAATCCTTTTTGAGTTAGATGAATTTGATGCACAAGAAGGTTCGTTGGAATTTGTTAAATCCTTGATCAACGCACACATTCCGGCATCAGTGCTTTTGTTAATAACAACGCCTTCGCTGTATATGGACATACAAAGAGTAAATCCCTCCGTCTTTGACAGACTTGAAAAGGCAAACTACAAGATAGATTTAGCAGGTGCAAACTCCATTGATGAACTAATAGAGATCGCAATTGAATACATAAAGGAAGCAGACAAAACCGAACGATTCAATAAAAAAGAACAACAAGATCTCGCATCCAAAGTACGTGTGTTATGCGATGAATTCCCAGAATTCAGAAACGTGCGCTCTATAATCAACATACTAAACCATGCAATTGAAAAGGCAGCAGATCTTGGAGCCTCTGAAATAACAGAAGCCGTAATTGATGAGACCATCAAACAAACATACCCGGGTCTTAAAATCAAAGGCAGCATCATGGAGGTACCAATATCCGAATTCATCAAGTTAAAACGCGCAATGGGCGCTACACAAAATCAGATAAAGCAAGCAATCTCGAATCTTGTCAATTATGCTCACGAGATAGGAAATGTATCTAAGGCAAGCAAGCCCAACCCATCGTTTGATGTTGTATATTCTGATCCATTTGGTACAAAGGTAGGTATAACTGTGGTAATGGATAGCAACCACACAAAGAACTTTGAAACCATATCAAACGTAGTAAAATCATCCGCATTTGTAGACAAACTAGTAATTCTAACAAATTCCAGTATTCCTCAATCGAATCAGGCAACCATAGTAAATGTAGACAAATCAAAGGTAATCGACCTTCTTTACTTTAACACAAAATATACTGAACACAAATTAGAAGCGCCAGAATCAGAAAAAGTAAAAATGCTCGCAAAAACGATCTGTGTCATATAACCCAAACTCATTTTAATGATTTTGTCCACCACCAGTTAATGCAAAATTACTTTTTACAGCTTGAAAAATCAAGTGTTGTTAATAACGGAGTCCAAAGCATGATTGATAGAATCACACCGGAGATTCCACATTCTTCATTTATCACCGATTTGGCAATAATTATGATTCTGGCATCAATTGTAACATTGGCATTCTTCAAAATGCGACAACCACTTATCATTGGTTACTTGGTGGCAGGTATGTTGATTGGACCGCTTTCGCCTATCTGGAGCTCATTTATCACCGAAGATAATGGTTTTATGGGCCTTGGAAGAGCCGGTATACTTTCAGACGTTGCAGTCCTTAACATATTTGCAGAACTTGGGGTCATCTTACTTTTGTTTGTAATTGGAATAGAGTTTCCATATTCTAAGATCCGTTCTATTGGTAAAGTAGCAATCGGAGCAGGAACAATCGGCTTGTTTTTGACACTAGGTGTGGTATTCTACGCTTCGACTCTTATGGGGCTCAAATTCATGGATTCGCTTTTTTTGGGCGCAGCCTTGTCTATTAGCAGCACTGCAATACTTGTTAAAATTTTAGAGGATGCTGGAAAGATCAGAAAAGAATCATCGATTCTTGTGCTTGGTATATTGATTGTAGAAGATATAATCGCTGTAATCCTGATTGCGACACTTGAATCAGTCGCGTTGGTTGGAAGTGTTTCGTTTGACAACATTATCGTGGTAGCAGTTGTAGCAGGAGCTCTTATCGGAGGAACTCTGACTGTTGGTACAAAAATCATCCCAAGATTAATTGACAGGGTTGCAGCCACACAACACAAAGAAATCCTTCTTTTATCCGTACTTGGTGTCTGTTTTGGATATGCCCTGCTTGCAAACATAGTTGGTTTATCTGTGGCAATTGGGGCGTTTTTGGCAGGGGTTCTTGTTGCGGAATCGAAATCTGCCGAGGTCTCAAAAATGCTCTCCAGCCCAATCAAAGATATGTTTGTTGCAATATTCTTCGTTTCTGTTGGTGCACTAATGGACATCTCAGAGCTACAAAACTATATTCTGTTGGCACTTGGAGTCATAGCACTCACGATCGTGGTAAAATTTGGCGGATCTGTATTTGGCACAATTTTATTTAGACAAGGAAGAAGCAAATCACTCCGGGCCGCATTCGCATTAGCAGGGCCGCGAGGAGAATTCTCCATAATTATAGTAAAAGCCGGGGTAGGTATAGGTGCAGTAAGTAGCTTTGTATTCCCACTTATAGGAATAAT
>JBBIVI010000098.1:0-5434 GCA_037439825.1 Candidatus Nitrosotenuis sp.
TGTCATATCTTGGTATGGCGAATCTGGCTTTGGTGTGGCCATCTTCATTGAATCAAAAAAGTTGGTTTTGATCACACCTGGTTCTATAATTATGACGTTTATTCCAAACGGCGAAAGCTCGTATCTTAGAGACTCGCTCAAGCCTTCAAGGGCAAATTTGGAGCTGATATAAGCAGGCGTGCCCGGAAATCCAATGCGACCAGCAACTGAACTCACATTTACGATTGTGCCGCTTTTTTGCTGTCTCATAATTGGTGCTACCTCTTTGATTATCCTTGCAATAGCAAAAAAATTAGTCTCAAACTGGGCCTTTAATTCCTCCATGGTAAGATCTTCAAGGCATCCAAAGATGCCATAGCCGGCATTATTTACTAAAACATCGATTCTTTGTTTTTCTTTTATGATCTGATTTATTGCCGATTTGATAGAATCTGGCTTGTCAACATCAAGCTCGATTACAACAAGTGGGAGATTTTCTTTTTTTTCAACCTCCAAGATCTTGTTTGATTTTTTCATGTTTCTCATTGAAGCATAGGTGTGGTATCCTTCTCTTGCCAGGGCAAGCGAGATCTCAAATCCTATTCCGCTTGAGCTCCCAGTAACAAGTGCAACTTTTTGCATGTTTTGTCTGCTTGTTGGTTCTTAATTAATTGAATGAAAAAATAAAAAAGAAAAGAGAAATTACATGTCCATTCCGCCCATATCACCGCCCATTCCTGGTGGGCCGCCTGCGGGCTTTGGATTGGATTTTGATGCCGCGATAACATCGTCGATTCGCAGAATCATACATGCTGCTTCAGTTGCTGCATTGATGACCTGTTCTTTTACCGCAAGTGGTTCGTAGACGTTTTGGTTCTCCAAGTCTGCCACTTTGCCGTTTATGACATCGATTCCAAATGTAGCCTTGCTTGTAGTGCCTTTAGATCTGAGCTGAACCTGTGTGTCAAGTGGGTCCATCCCTGCATTTTCTGCAAGAACCAGTGGTATTGTCTCAAGGCCTTCTGCGAATTTTTGCGCTGCCAACTGTGGGCGCCCCTCAAGTGAGTTTGCCCATTCGCGTATCTTTGAGGCAACTCGTGCCTCGGGTGCTCCGCCACCAACTAGGATGTGTGGGTATTCTACGACGTCTTTGACTGCCATCAAGGCGTCATGAATTGAGCGTTCGACTTCGTCGACTACTCTCTGTGAGCCTCCGCGAGCTAAAATAGACACTGCCTTTGGATTCTTGCATCCCTCAATGAAGACCCATTTGTCTGATTCTATTTGGCGTTCTTCTACGAGTTTTGCTGAACCAAGGTCCTTGTC
The DNA here is from genome assembly GCA_037439825.1 of Candidatus Nitrosotenuis sp. Classification (GTDB taxonomy): domain Archaea; phylum Thermoproteota; class Nitrososphaeria; order Nitrososphaerales; family Nitrosopumilaceae; genus Nitrosotenuis. The sequence continues at coordinate 1,306 of JBBIVI010000098.1, forward strand.
TGTCAGCTCGTTGATGTTGGTAACAATTCTTGCACCGGTTGCCTTTGAAAGCTTGGTCAGATCACTTTCTTTTATTCTTCTGACGGCAAGTATGTTTGCCTTTGCAAGATAGTATTGAGCCATGTCGTCGATTCCTTTTTGGCACAGGACAACGTTTGCACCTGACTGTGCTATCTTGTCTACAAGCTTTTTGAGCATCTTGTTTTCTTCGTCAATGTATACCTGCATTTGCTCAGGTGAGTTGATGTTTATCTTTGCATCAAACTCTGTCTTTTCTATTTCAAGTGGTGCATTCAAGAGCGCAATCTTTGCGCCATCTATTCTCTTTGGCATCCCACCATGAACTACCTCCTTGTCCAGAACTATACCATGGATAAGCTCGGTGTTTCTAATTGATGAGCTGCCTTTCTTTTCGACCTTGACATTGTCAATGTCTACTTTGTACTTGTCACCAACTTTTTCTGCAACGGACAAGACTGCATCCACTACAATATCCGCAAGCTCCTCAGAGTTTGAGGAGACCAGCTTTGATGCCAGTGTAGTGACTGCAACTTTTTTGAGGAATTTCTTGTCCAGTGGATCGACTTTAATGCCGATTTGTCGAAGCTCTGCAATTGCCTTTTCTGCTGCCTTTTTGAAACCATCGACTACGACTGTTGGATGCACATTTTTGCCGATAAGCTCTTCTGCTTTTTCCAAAAGAGAGCCGGCAAGAACCACAGTCGAAGTTGTGCCATCGCCAACTTCACTGTCGGTTGCTTTGCTTATCTCAACCATCATCTTTGCAGCAGGATGCTGTACGTCGATTTCTTTGAGGATGGTTGCACCATCGTTTGTGATGGTGACATCCCCTAGCGTGTCTACTAGCATCTTGTCCATACCACGTGGTCCAAGGCTAGTTCGAACAAGTTCGGCAATCAGTTTTGCAGCACTTATGTTATTTTTTTGGGCATCGTTACCCTTTGTTTGTGTAGTTCCTTCCTTGAGAAGGACTATTTGTGGTGTTGTCACAAAAATCACCGAAAGAGTATTTCGAATGTAATATTATTAAATGTTTGTAATTTTATTATTGTATTGTAATGTAAACACAGAAAATATTAAATAATGTCATAAATATTACATTGTCCAGTGATCAATATGTGGTTTGACAATGAATTCGAACGAATGTTTCGAAGATTGTCAGACGATTTTTTTAGAAATGACGTCTTCGAAATATCTTGGCATACGCCATATTATTGGCATAGGTTGACTGTGAGCAACGACGTACCTAATACACATTATGGAAGTCAAAAACAGGCTGCAAGAGAACCATTAGTTGACGACATTTTAGACAAGGACAACAAAACCTTCAAGCTGCTAACAGAAATGCCAGGCGTCGAAAAACAAGACATCAAGGTGACAATCGAAAATCGATTTGCGCACATTACAGCAGAACGCGGGGACAGAAAGTATGACGTGCGAGTCCCGCTAAAGTACAAAGTGGATGAAAACTCTGCAAAAGCAAGATACGCAAATGGCATCCTCGAAGTCACCTTCACACTCAAAGAGGATGCCCCGAAAGGTAAGACGATCAGCGTCGAGTAGGTGATACCATGATACAGGTCATGAAATTCCAAAATTTCATTTCAAAGCTTGAAGCGTTCTGGGTGAGATTGCAAAATGCCGGACGAAAGCTGTAGAAGGTGTGGGGGTGCACTAGAGATGATCCGCAAATGCACCGCTTGCAGAAAACCACTTGAACAGATCTGCACCAGATGTACAAATGCGATTTTGGATACAGTCCATGCTTGTATCTACAACACAGTTGCCAAGCCTATGTCCAATACTTGGGTGATGAGCGTGTGATCTTACCTCACCCAACCTCATATGTTTTTGTGTGGAGCATCTAAAATGTCTAGCCCCCGAGATTGGACAAGAGTAACAATTGCAATGAACATAGAGCTCAACAAAAGACTGAAAGAAAAACAATACCAGCTTATGAAGGAAAACAATAACGTGAGTTTTTCAAGATTGGTAAATCATATTTTAGAAGAAGGATTGAGATATGGAAATCTGGAACTTGCAACAAACAAGAACTAGACTAGTGGCCTGTCGCCTTCAATTGGTTCTGTGATTTCTGTTTTTTCTCCGTTGATTATCCTCTGCAGTATTTCAAGTGAGGCATTTTTGTGCAAAAATTCATTGTTGTTCCCACACCTGTATGAGAAAGTGCATCGTGGGCACCCTGCCTCGTTTTTGCATGGACACTCCTTTACAATCAAAAGACTTCGCTCAAACGCCTTTTCTAGCCTGTCATAAAGAGACTTGCTTGCACCGTTGCCACCAATCGCGCCATCATACACAAAGATAAGGCCTGATGTACCTAAAGAGATACCTCCAAGATCTTGTGATACACCGCCGGTTATCATGTTGCTTCCTTCTATTATGACATGTTCTGTTGCATGGTAGCCGCTTGCCTCCACGTATTCTGGGTTATCTGAGATTTGCATCTGGTCTTGCGGCCTTGGAGCATGAATTACGATTCCCTTTGTGACAAAGTCATATTCAAGTGGTCTTTCAAGTAGGATCTTTTGGCCCTGGTTTATCTCTTGCCCCAGCTCTATGTTGACGTAGCCGTAGACTCGCTTTTGGATGTGTAATTTACAGAAAAAGACTTGAACCCCAAACGCACGCCTTTGCTCATACACAGTCTCAATGGTGGGCCATTCCTCGGTTAGAGCCTTGGTATAATACGGATAATCGCGCGGAAGCAAGACCAGTTTGGCTGCCTGTTTTTCTGGGTACTTGAATTCTTTTACCTTGTATCTAGTTCCTGCAAGAAAATAGACTGCCGATTCATGTAGTTCTTCAAGTGCCATAGGGAGGACGCGGTCCCCTACTTTTTTTCCGTTGTAAAATATGTCAATTGATTTTCCGATTCCGCGTATGCTGTACTCATCCAAAATAGCCCGGACTGCATCAAAGTTAGGTACATATCTGCCATCTTGTAGCAGCAATCTTCCTTCTTCTAGGTGTTTTTTGATTACTTCTTGGTGTTCTGGTAGTTCGTGCACTGCAATTGGTTTGTCACATGCCATCGCCAAAAGATGGAACTCTTCAACAAACGGGTTCTTTGGATCAAGGTATAGTTTTTCTTCGTCGACAAAATAATCTTCCGGATGATTTCTGTAGTATTGCGATATTGGATCGTTGCCAAGTGCCAAAAATGCAAATCCTTTTTGGCCTTTTCTTGCAGCGCGTCCAATTCTCTGCATCAACCTGTTTACTGGAATTGTCGAGGATATTACGCCGTCTACATTTCCTACATCAATTCCAAGCTCCAATGTAGGGGTGCAAGATATTGCAGAAAGTTTGTCTTCTTTGAACAATTTTTCAACATAATTTCTATAGTTTGCCATCAGGCCTGCACGATGCACTTTGACATCGATTTTCTTTTTTCTTGCCTGCAGTGCGACAAGCTCCGCATTTAGGTGCGAGTTTGAAAACACCATTGTCTTGTGTTTTTTTATCGCAAGTTTTTCAAGCAAGTCTATTGTAAGCGCCCTCTGAGTTCTAAGTGAGGGAAAGATCATTACAAAGTCTGTTTGACCTTTTTTGCCAGAGCCTTCTACAAGTTGCATCTTTGCACCAAACAACTGCTCGCAAAACTCTTGTGCGTTTTGCAAAGTAGCTGAAGATGCAACAAACTGAATCTGTTTTGATAGCCTTTTGAGGCGCTTTATGATATAGTGCACGTTTGAACCAAAGATTCCAGAATACACGTGCGCCTCATCCACTATGACAAACCTGACTGCGCTGCACAGTGTGGCAAACTTTGTCCTGTACATCATGTGGTAGTGCAATACATCAAAATTTGTCACGATTATCTCAGGTGGCTCATCGAGGAGTTTTCTTCGGTCTGCCTGCTTTGTATCCCCGTCAAAGACTGCAGCGCGAAGCCCCACTGCGTGCGCCAGTTGTTCAATCTTTGGGAGTTGATCTCGAGAAAGTGCCTTTGTAGGATATACAAATATTGCAACAATTTTGCCTTTTGTGGATTCGTTTGCTATCTTTTGAATCACCGGTATTGCAAACGCCTCGGTTTTTCCAGAAGCCGTTGGTGCCACAATGACGAGATTTTGGCCGTATA
>JBBIVI010000099.1:0-5426 GCA_037439825.1 Candidatus Nitrosotenuis sp.
CAGGAGGGGCGCGTCGGAAGACCCATTGCAAAAAGGATGAAAAAATATAAATCAAAACTAATCATCCCCGAAGTCGTCTTAGGCGAGGTCAGAAAAATAACCGGTGCAGATCCTGTCGCAACGATGGAAAGAATATACCAATATTGTAGACAACCAATCACAGTAGACAAAACAAATGAAATTGATTCTGAATCACAGAGACTTGCACAGAAATACTATGAATGTCACAGTCCAGACAGTCTTATTTTGGCCACTGCAAAATTGACAGGCGCCACATTGGTAAGCTTTGACCGCAACTTGTTACAAACTGCAAAGATGGAAGGAGTTCAGGCATTTCTTCCAAGAAATTACATCAGATGGGGGTAGACTTGATGAGAGCACTAGTATTAGAAGAAAACAGCAGAATAATTGAACTGTATAAAAAAATATTCGAACAAAAAAACTACGAGGCCGACTTTGTTTCAGACATAGATTCCTGTCTTGGCAGAGTACAAAATAATCAAAAATACGACTTTGTTGTTTTAGAAAAATCTACTGAGGTATCAGACGGCTCAAATTTAGAGGATAACATCAGAAACGTCAAACCTCAGCAAAAAGTGTTTTTTCTCTCACCATACATTTCCCCACGCGAAACCCAATTTCAGGCAATAAAAGAGACACTTGATTTAATCGACAAGCCTTTTGCATTGATCAGCTTACTTTCCTCTTTGGAAATCAATTCTGCGCACCGAGCATAACATTTTAAGCTAATTTTACCAGATCATACCGATGGGGTTAAAGCGCTACTTTGCCAAACGCGCAGCTATATTGTTTGGCGTACTTATGGCGACCCTTTTTGTCACAATACTTCTTGTTGGCTCAAACATGGACATAATAATGACAAAAGGCGTAGCAATTCAAGTCAGAGCGGAGATCGTCGAAAACAAAGAACTCGTTTCAAGTTTTCAAAGTATGGAAGAATTGGACCAATTCATAAAGCAACAGACAGAGCAAAGAATCAAGAACTTGGGACTTGATGAGCCGTGGTATTCACCAAACAGAATAGGGCTTGCAATGTACAAGATACTTGTTTTAGATTTTGGGCACGCTACTTTTTTGAGTAGTGACTCAGGATCAACAGCAGTCGGCGACATTATTTTAGAGAAACTCCCACGTACCATTTTGCTTTTTACTACGGCTACTGTCATAATTTCAATAATTGGAATATTTGTTGGGGCAGCATCTGGAAGCAGGCCTGGCTCCAAAGCAGACAGAATAACTTCGGCATTTGCCATAATTAGTAGCAGTTTTCCTGTGTGGTGGATTGGCCTCTTAATGATCTTTACATTTTCATTTTCATACAATTTGTTTCCAGCAAGGGCCACACCCACAATACCCACTGCTGACCCAAGATACTTACCAGCGTTGTTATATCACATGACATTGCCATTGATCACAATAGTTCTAATTGGTTTTGGGACGTGGGCATATTTGGTTAGAAACTTCATTGTTGGAATTATGCAGGAGGACTTTATTTTTGTAAAAAAAGCAATAGGTCTAGATCAGAAAAAGATTGTTTTTGGTAGCGCGCTAAAAAATGCAGCACCACCAATAGTGACAATTCTTGCACTGAGTCTGTCTGGATCACTTGGTGGCGCAATCATCACAGAAGCAGTATTTGACTGGCCTGGTATGGGGCGCCTGTATTTTGAAGCAATAAACGTAATGGATCTTCCCGTAATCATTGGGGCAACATATGTTCTCACAGCCTTCTTTTTGGCAAGCATCTTTGTTTCCGATTTGCTGTATGGTTACCTAGATCCAAGGATAAGAACGATCTAAGATGGCAACTTACTCGGAGATCAAAGAGGGCTTTCTCAAAAACAAAATCGGCCTAGTTGGAGTAGGCATATTGATTTCTTTAATTTTGGTATCAGTTGCAACCGTGGTGTTTATTCCACTTGATATGTATAAACAGTGGAATAACCCTGCAGGCTGGACGACGCTGCCAAAATCTGCATTGCCAAGCTGGATCAACATATTTACAGACAAAAAGATTCCAGAGCACCAAATATTAGAAAGCACTCAGACAGTCATTCAAAAAAGCACATCTACTACCACTACAACGCGAAATTTTGAATTCGACTACAATTATGATTATTTCCCAAATGATTTTCTTTTGCAATACTCGGCACAGTACAATGGGGCACCTATTCTGAAAATAGATGTACTTAGGCCTGACGGTGTCGCTCTGAGATTGACTACATTTTCGCTTCCACGATCCACAGATGTAGTTTATTCTGACAAGATTTTTTCAACAAACGACGCAATTAGGAAAAACCTGATGTTACAATCAGACAAATTTTCATATCCTATAGAAGGACTTACTGCAAAAGACATCATATTTTCCAAATCAGACGACAACGAAGTGTTAAAGGGAAGATACGTCTTTTCCGTTAGTTTGGTTGGTAACGAACCAAAAAGCGACTTTTTGGAATCAAAACTGATCTTAGGTGGACGGACATATGGCCTTGTTGGAACAGATGAGCTAAGGCGTGATCTATCAATTGGACTGTTGTGGGGCACCCCCATAGCTCTCTTTATTGGAATCGTAGTTGCGGTGTGTTCAGTCATAGCAGGCCTAGTCTTTGGAGTGTATGCAGGATTCAAAGGTGGTAAAACAGACGAATCCATGATGCGATTCAATGACATCATTTACGCACTTCCTGCATTGCCGTTTTTGATCATTTTGTCGGTGACTACGTCAAACAATATTTTTCTGTTGATCGGATTTTTGATGATGTTTGGTTGGGTAGGCATTGCCAAAGTAGCCAGAAGTTTGGCGTTGCAAATAAAGACGCGACAGTTTGTCGATGCCGCCAAGACAATGGGGCAGAAGGACTCTAAGATCATATTCAAGCACATCATACCACAAATAATGCCATATGCACTTGCCAGTATAGCAATTTCTGTACCCGCTGCAATTACGACCGAGGCAGGTCTGAGTTTTTTGGGACTTGGTGACCCCACATTCCCAACGTGGGGCCAAATCCTTCATGATGCAAAGTCACATGGTGCTGCGGCACGAGGTTTATGGTGGTGGATAGTGCCGCCAGGAATCATGATTGCAATTACAGGACTTGCATTCGTATTCATTGGCAACTCGCTTGAGGCAGTAGCCAATCCAAAGCTAAAGCGCTAGTTTGCCAGATTAAAATCTCGGATTATCTTCAGCGTCTGGTCGTTGAGTTTTATTGTGTATGCGGCCGCATTTGGGTCGTTGAGCTGAGACAGCATTTCTGCAAACTTTGTCTTATCTCGACCTCGCTCATACATGCCGCCAGTCTCTTTGACACATAATGGAAATTTCTTCATGTTTATGCCGTTCTTGAAAAGATATTCGATGAATTTTTTGTAACTTTCAGTTTCATACCAATCAAGTTGTTTTTCTTCACAGGTAGCAATCCAAGTATCTATTGAATTTTGGTATATTGCCTGCTGCCTTAGTTTTTCAAGTGACATTCTAAAAGTCTGCGCGTTTCATTTTTGAGCCGCATCGTGGGCATGTTGCGCCTTTGAATCGGTGATTGCAAGTAAGGCAAACGTACTTTACTGTACCTCCGCCTTCAGAGTTGAAGCCAAAGAATCCCCCACCGCCAGAATCTCCATATCCACGCATTCTACTCATGTATCTGCGGCGAATGAATAATGGCAACATTATGAATATTGCAAGCGCTGCTGCAAGACCGTACGGAAAAGGCAAAATCATCTGCAATCCAATACTTACCGCAAGCGACGCAAACAGAAATATCAGATAGTTTTTGTAGCTATACAACATAATCATTCCTTTAAAAAGCCTAATAAAGTTTTGTTACTTTTTTGCTTTGTCGACCAATTCAACCTATTGCTGACTACCTGATCTAATTTTCTCTACAAGAATAGCTTTGGATCGGTACCATCCTGACATATCTTGTGTATCAATGGAATGAATACAATTCGAGACTAGTCAAGAGGGGCGAGATTTTCATCTCAACTGACATAATGCAATCCTGGAATAAGGAACTTGCGGTCATGAACCGCAACAAAATAGGCAGAAAATACCAGTTCCCAGACTCTTTTATGAAGATACTGGGATATGTCAGGGTGTATTTTGGCCTGCCGTACCGGCAGACGGAAGGGCTGATCAGGACATACGGCACCTCCATACCTGCTGTGCCAGATTACACTGCAATTCACAAGAGAATTAACAGGCTTGACATCGGCATAAAGCCAGTCTTGCCAAAAGGCAACATAGTACTGGCACTAGACAGTACTGGAATCAAGGTGACAAACAGGGGAGAGTGGATGGCACACAAGTGGCAAAAGAAGAGAAAAGGCTTTCTGAAGATGCACGTCGGCGTTGATCTGTCCACAAAACAAATCCTGGCAGTAAAGGTAACAGACGAGCATTCGCATGATTCTAGGCACCTTGAGTATTTGGTAAGAGAGTCTGGCAGATATGGTACCATAACCAAGGCATTGGGAGACGGTGCATTTGATTGCAGGCAGATATTCTCGTATCTGGACAGACACAACATAATTCCTGCAATCAGGGTCAGACGTAATTCTGTGCCAAAATCAAGGGGCTGTTATCCAAGAAAGATTGCTGTGATTGAACAGCTGGCAGATTATCGCAAATGGGCATCTAGCGTAAGCTATGGTTCTCGATGGATAGTAGAATCCGTGTTCTCTGCAATCAAAAGGATGTTTGGAGAGGAGGTCCGCTCCAAGAAGAAAAAGAACATGATTCAGGAGTTGATGCTCAAAATATCGTTGTATAACATGTTTGTGACAGCATAAGGGACAAGGATAACCTAACTGGGAGGTATGGAATTACTTGGATTTGTTCGACAGAGCAATTTTTGTCAATTCATTAATTAATGAATTAACAAAGCATTAACGGTTTTTTCACGAATGAAATTAACGGTCTTTTCTGCGTCATCCATAGTGGGATTACGAAATCTGGAACCAAAAAACACCCCATAAAAGTAATCAAATCCCTGTGGGCCCACTCCATTTTAGAGGGTATGGACAAGGCGGGGGTTATTTGGATAGAAGAAAATAATCAAGTTGCCGCCACAATCTCTGCCTTTTGGTTTATCATCTTTGAGAGTCCTCTCATGTAGTTGTGCGCAAATGTAGTAACTGGTTGAGACGAATACCAGATACAACCAAGCACCTCGCAGTCATGACACGTCTTTGCTATCTCCCACTGTGGCGCATCCCAGATCTCAGCTATATCTTTCTCAAGTATGTTGTATGTATTGGAAGGTGTGTTGAACTTCCAGCAAGGCACCATGACAGTACCGTTTGCATTCACAAATACGCTCTTCCACACGCCACACTCGTCAAAAAGACCTCGTCCATGTTCCAATATTTGCTCAAAATACTGTGGAGGAATCATCACC
>JBBIVI010000100.1:0-5422 GCA_037439825.1 Candidatus Nitrosotenuis sp.
TTCAGAGCAGGACTACGTAAATACCTCAAAAAATTTGCATACAAAAATGCCAAAGGTGACGATCTCTGGGATGCAATAGGTAAAGAAGCAAAAATGCCCGTCCGTACCATGGTTAACTCATGGCTAAAGCAAGTAGGATTCCCACTAGTTGAAGCTCAAAAACAGGACTCTAAGTTAGTCATAACGCAAAAACGATTCGTACATGAAAAGAAAGGAAAGGAGAAAGGCATATGGCACATTCCGCTTACCATATCTTATGATCACAAAATAATTCGTAAATTAGTAACAAAGCAAAAAGATGTCATTTCCGTCAAGGGCTCGCCACTTGTGATAAATTCTGGACGGACCGGCTTTTACAGAGTCAAGTATTCGCCTGATCTTCTCTATGACCTAAAACACCTAGTTGTTGAAAAATCACTATCAAACATAGATAGATGGGCACTGCAAAATGATCTATTTGCTTTGTGTATTTCAGGCGATGGTGCAACAAAAGACTATCTTGATTTTACAAACAACTATGAAAACGAAGACGACTATATCACACAATCAAACGTAGCAGGGAATCTCTACTTTTTGTATAACAAGTCTATCGGTGAACCATTTTCATATGAAATCAAAAATACGACACACCAGTTTTTGAGAATGCTTTATTCCAGGCTTGGGTGGGACGCAAAAAAGAACGAGCCGCATACTGATGTACTACTTAGGAGCTTCGTACTTGGGGCGCTGGGGAGGCTGGATGATGATGAGGTGATTTCAGAAGCAAACAAAAGATTTGAACAATATTTGAAAAACCCGTCATCGATTAATCCTGACATTCAAGAAGTAGTATTTTCAATTGTTGCGTGGAGCGGTGACTCTACAACATACAAAAAACTCGTCGATTTGTACAGAAAGGTATCTACCCAAGAAGAAAAGATCAGATTTCTTGGTGCGCTGTGCAGCTTCAAAGACGAAAGACTCCTCAAGACTATACTTGATTTCTCGCAATCAAAGGAAGTACGCTCACAAAACATGCATGTACCAATAATGAGAGTGGCTGCCAATCCACATGGTAAGAAAATCCTCTGGCCATGGCTAAAAAAGAACTGGAAATCACTACGAAAGAAGGTGGGTCCAGGAAGCCCTCTTCTCAACAGGGTAGTTGCAAGCATATCTTCTGTGTCTGATTCCTCGATGGAATCAGAAATACGAATGTTCTTTAAGGCAAATCCGACTCCTGGCACGGAAAGGACGCTTGAGCAAACACTAGAAAGAATTAGGATTCATACCTCGTTGCTACAGAGAATGCGTCAAGAATTCTTATGAACAAAAAAATCACACTCGCGGTAATCTGTACAATAATTGTATTTGGTATAGGCATATCTGTATTACAAAGTGCAAAAACATCTGAAAAATACTCGGAGATATTCTATTTGGATGCAACATTTTATGAAGACAAAAAATTTGTAGAGATAAAATTTGATGACTCGTCAGAAAAAACCTCTTCTGTTATCTTGGAGATCTTAGGTATGGAAGAATCATTTCAAAAAAAATTTACTGGTTCTCACTTTAACATCCAAGTACCATTTGATGAGGCTCCGGAATACGGTTGGAAGGTAATGCCGATTACGCTTGTAGTAGAGCACCAAGAATTTGGCAAAATAGGGTTAAAGACAGAGATACATGATCAGGACCAGCCTCCAAATAAAATAATTTTTAGCGAGCTCTGAGTCAAGAATTTATTGAAGGAAAAGATGTGAACTCTGGCTTGGATCTTTTAGTAGACTTGAAAAAAGGAAAACGCGGAGCTATTGCCAAGGTAATATCAATTATTGAAAACGATGAAAAAGAAGCCCGCAAAATCATCAAAAAAATCTTCAAAAACTCGGGACATTCAATCGTAATTGGTATGACCGGCCCTGCTGGGGCAGGCAAGAGCTCACTTATCAACAAGACCTCGGTAGCGCTAAAAAAACTAGGATTCAAGCCTGCAGTTCTGGCAATAGATCCAACTAGTCATCTCACAGGCGGTGCTATATTGGGAGATAGGGTAAGGATGACTGAGTCTACAGATTCTGGAACATACATCCGTAGTATTGCATCTCGTGGTGCTACTGGTGCAGTGTCTCGTTCTATTAGAAACAGCATACGCGTGCTGGAATACGCAGGGTTCAACCCAATTATAATTGAAAGCGTAGGTGCAGGCCAAACCGAAGTCGAAATATCAAATATTGCAGACATCACAGTAGTAGTATTCAATCCCAATACCGGAGACAGTATTCAAACAATCAAGGCAGGAATAACCGAAATCGGTGATATCTATCTAGTAAACAAAAGCGACTTGGAGGGCGCATCACAACTGTATGACTCTGTTAGGGAGTTCATAGGTATGACTGAAAAAAACCCAATAATCTTGCAGACGTCTGCAACAAAAAACAAAGGAATAGACGAATTTGCAAAAAAGCTAAAAGAACTCATGGTTGAAAAGAAGAAATTAAAAAAAGAACTCGATGTCAAGCGATTGGAATCCGAACTAAAAGATATTGTTTTAAATAATGTCAGGAACAAAATCGACACGTTGCTAGAATCGGAAAAAATCTACTCAAAATACCTTAAAATGCTTCAAGAAAGAAAACTCGACCCATTTGAGGCCGCAGACAAGATCTCCGATTCCTTGTTAAAGTGATAAATCATGGCTCAAAAAGAAATTCAAAAACCAAAAGAAATCCTCACAGACTCTAACATTCCAGTAAAACGAATCTATCATCAGACAAAAAAACTACCAAAGGAAGACGCAGGCAAGTATCCGTTTACACGTGGGATCCATGCTGAGATGTACCGCGAAAGATTCTGGACCATGCGCCAATACTCTGGATTTGGAGACGCAAAACAGACTAATGAGCGCTTCAAATTCATGCTTCAAAAAGGACAAACTGGACTTTCTATGGCATTTGATTTGCCAACACAAATAGGCCATGACCCTGATGCACCACAAGCAGAAGGCGAGGTAGGCAAAGTCGGAGTATCCATTGCGTCACTCAAAGACATGTTTACTGCATTTGATGGGATCCCACTTGGCCAAGTAAGCACATCTATGACGATAAACTCGACTGCATCGACTCTTTTGGCATACTATATTGCGGTAGGTGAATCTCAAGGATTTTCAAGTACTCAACTTCGTGGCACAACACAAAACGACATTTTAAAAGAATACATTGCAAGAAATACCTACATCTATCCACCACAACCATCGATGCGCCTAATTGGAGACATGATTGCATACTGTGCCAAAAACGTGCCTCAATGGTATCCAATCTCAATTTCAGGATACCACATGAGGGAAGCAGGGGCAACCGCAATACAAGAAGTCGCGTTTACTTTGGCAAACGCAATAGCATACATACAGACATGTCTTGACCGTGGCTTAAAAATCGACGACTTTGCACCACGACTATCGTTCTTTTTCTGTTGCACGATAGAGTTCTTTGAAGAGATTGCTAAATTCAGAGTGGCACGCAAAGTCTACTCTAAAATACTAAAAGAACAGTTCCATGCAAAGGATCCAAAATCGATGCAGCTAAAATTCCACACGCAAACAAGTGGTGAATCGCTTACAGCACAACAACCAGACAACAATATAGTTCGAGTTGCAATTCAGACGATGGCCGCAGTACTTGGTGGGACACAATCGCTTCACACAAACTCAAGAGATGAGGCGTTGGCGTTGCCTACGGCGGAGTCTGCAAAAATCGCATTGCGCACACAGCAGATTGTAGCGTATGAAAGCGGTATCACAAAGACCGTCGATCCACTTGCGGGCTCGCACTATCTGGAGTATCTATGTGATGAAATCGAAGATAGTGTCTGGAAGTACCTAAAACAAATTGAAAAAATGGTCGGCTCATTAAAGGCAATAGAAAAAGGATTCTTCCAGTCAGAAATACGCCAAAATGCGTACAGGCTCAAAAAAGAAGTAGACTCTGGCGAGCGAGTACTTGTTGGTGTAAACAAGTTTGCAGACGAAGTTGAATCAAAATCAGAATTACTTAGAATAGACGACTCGGTAGGTGAGAACCAGAAAAAAGCACTCAAAAAGCTACGCTCTGAGAGAGATGGTAAAAAAGTAGAACATACATTATCAAAGCTCAAAACCGCAGCAGAAAAACAAGACAATCTAATGCCTTTCATCTTGGATTCTGTCAAAGCATATGCTACGACTGGCGAGATTAGCAACACCTTCAGAGAGGTATTTGGCGAATACAGGCCAAAAGAGGTATTCTAATGAAAATTGATCATATTGCAATTGCAGTAAATAACGTGCAAGAGGCAGCAAAACAGTATCAACAAGCGTTGGGAGTGGACAAGATAATCTTTGAAACCGTCGAATCAGAAGGAGTCAAGCTGGCAATAATCAAGCTAGAAAACGGCAGAATAGAGCTAATGGAGCCTACACGTGACGACAGTCCGATTAAGAAATTCTTGGAGAAAAAAGGTGAGGGTCTACACCACATGGCACTTGCAACCGATAATATAGAAAAAGAATACCATAGAATGGAGAGTTGCGGAATTCAATTCCTGGGAAAAATAAGAGATGGTTCTGAAGGAACCAAGATAACGTTCATTCACCCAAAATCACTGCATGGCGTATTGGCAGAGCTCTGCTCACACCCGCATTAGAAAATAAAATTACCTGGAATAAGTAAGCAGCGTAATCATTTCACATTGAAACACGTTTTCAATGTCTGCCATTTCATCATAGCTTCGTGTAATTGGAACTACTGTAACTGTGATCTTGTCTTTTTTTAATGATTTAATGAATTGTTTGGTTATCAAAACTGTCCTGCTTGTTGGAGTTAATGGATTTGAACGCCTCAGATCATAAGGATCGGAAGTAACACCTGTTGGGATTGCACAATGACCTGGTCCGCCATAGCATCTTCCTCCATGACCGAATATGTAAAAAGATCCTGCATAACCATTTGTGCTGGTTTTTTTGTTTTCTGATTTGCCTTTTTGTTATTCAAAAAGATTCTTGCTTCATAGGATGGGCCTGCATGGTTTATTCCATGAAACACCAACGTGGCCTTTTTGATATTACGAATATCCTTTGATGGTATGGGCATTTCTGTTGTAAATGTCTTGGGCTGTATAGTTTGAGTTCTAGCCATTTATTGCACTCCAGTTTCCACTTACCGACATTTCTGCATCGACATATTCATATCCCAAGTCATAAACATCAAGGACGTCATCTACTGTCATACCGAACGGCTCTAATGCCATTTTTCTATAGTGTTTTGGAATCTCATCTATTCCATGTCTTCTCTGCCATGCCCACCACAGATAGTCTATCATACAATGATTGTCCCATAATATCGGATCATATGCAGCAAATGCTATGCTAGCCATGTCTCCTGAAACTCTGGTTGCATTTTGTATTATT
>JBBIVI010000101.1:0-5383 GCA_037439825.1 Candidatus Nitrosotenuis sp.
AAATCATCCTTGTATCCGTAGTTGGCGTCTCCTTTTTCCCCATTTTTGAAAACATAGATGATGTCCTGTGCCGAGGAGGGTGCCCACCTAAGCTTTGGAGAAAACTGAACCTTCCAATCTCGTGATGTCTTTTCTGCCAGAGTCTGGTTGCTGGCATCGGTTAGGATATAGTATACCTGTTCCTTTGCAAAAAGCCCAGCCCTCATGGGTATGGTCACGCTTAGCTGCGAATCTGGCAAAAAGAACGATTTTTCTGCAGGCTTGATCTGCTGTATGACCACCTCTGTTGGCTGCCCTCTTATCCACCCGTCCACACTTGCTGTAACAGTAAAGGGACTTTTACTTCTAAATGCAACTGCCGCGCCGGTAAACTCAAACGAGTTTGCCCTTGTCGGCGGTTCTATGACAGTCATTGCGTATATGGTGTTGCCGTCCACACTCCATGTTGGCTGACCTTTGGAATCTGATTTATCCAGTTCGTGCAATACTACAAGCTCTATCGGGATAGTGGCAGTAAAGGTAACAGAGCCATCATAGATGCTTCCCTGATTTGGGGATAGCAAGAGAACAAACTGGTTTTCGGTCTGACCAATACTTGGATCTGGCGATGACGTTAACGTCTTTGTGAAATGGACTTTACTTTGTGGCTTTGCGATAGCAAACGGGTCAGAAAAATACAACGACGCTGCCAATACTACAACAATTACAGCTGCAAAAACTATGAGGATTTTATTCACTAAGAACTGTGGACGAATAATATGTTTAAGCGTTTTTAGCTTATTTGCTCTGCCAGCTCAAACTCTTCATGCAGGGCGTTAACTGCAGCTTCGCAGTCGTCGTCTTTTACTACAAAAGCCAGATTCAGCTCAGACGAGCCTTGTGCAATCATCATCACATTGACATTGTTTTTTGCAACCGAACCAAAGACCCTGGAAGCAACACCCACAGTCCCACGCATTCCAGAACCAATTAGCGCAATTATTGAGACATCTGTGGTGACATCAATTTTCTTTATCATCTTGCCAAGCAAGTTCATCTCAAGTGTGTTTACTGCTTTGTCCAAGTCATTTTTCTTTACCACAACTGAGATGCTAGATTCAGACGGACTTTGCGAGATCATCATTATGTTGACTCCTGCCTTTGCCAGAGCAGAAAAGATAGTTGCTGCGGTTCCAGGTGCTCCGACCATGCTTCCGCCCCTCATGTCTATTAGACCGTTATGTCTGATCACACTTACACACTTGACAGTCTTGTTTGTGGCCTCGTCTGGAGTAGCTGTAACAAGTGTGCCGGGGTTATCAATGTTGAATGTATTCCTAATTCGCATTGGGATCTTTTTTGTCAAAAGTGGCTCAAAGGAGCGCGGATGAATCTGTTTTGCTCCAAACAGCGCCATCTCCATTGCCTCAACATATGATACCTCTGGGATTACCTTGGCGTTTTTGACGATCTTTGGATCTGCAGTCATCAACCCATCAACATCACTCATGAGCCACACCTCGTCAGCTTTGATGCAAGATGCAATGATCGTGGCAGTATAGTCGGATCCTCCTCTTCCAAAAGTAGTGATGTGGCCGTGTTGGTCTGCGCCTGCAAACCCTCCAATTATCGGGATTATTTTTTTAGCAAACAACGGTTCTAAATTTGCAGAAACTCGCAGTCGCGTAGTATCCATGAGAGGTTTGGATGATCCAAAATTAGAATCAGTTACAATACCTACTTCTTTTCCTGAAAGTGCTACCGACTTTGATCTTAGATCCATTAGTGCATGCGAAACAATCTGGATGGAAAGCCTTTCACCAAAAGATATCAAATAATCAGAAGAACGCGGTGTTACCTCACCCAATAACAACATACCATGCAAAAGTCCTTGCAGTTCTTCCAGATCCGATTGCAATTTAGCAAGCAGATTTTTTCTTATCCTTGAGCTTGATATTGTTTCTTTTGCGATTTGCAGGTGTAGTTTTGTAAGCTTGGCAAAAGCCGCATCTGCCGAACCCTTGTTTGCTTTTCGTACCGACTCTGCAATCTGTATCAGCTGATCTGTTACGTCGTCTACTGCAGAGCAAACCACAGCTACTTCGTTTTTCTTTGAGGTAGAATTGACAAACTTGGCTACCGCCCTAATCTGTTTTGCATTGGAAAGCGATGTGCCTCCAAACTTTAGTACTAGTCTCAACTTTGACATCTGGTCTCAAACCATAAATTTTAACTTTCGACTCTGGGCGCCAAGTAAAAGTGAATTCTTCCCATATTTGCTACCTTGAATTCTATTCGTAGTGGCTTTGCAGATGAGTATTCACATATGATGGAGCCAGACGCAGTACCGACTGCCTTGACTATTGGATTTAGGTACTCGAGGCTGTACGTGCCTACACTTTCTTCTTTGACTGATATCTCTGATAGTTCGTCTTGTTGTTTTTGTAAAGAGATGAGTACTTCACCAGAATCTCCTTTACCAGAGAACTCAGCCTTTAACTCTGTCGTCTTTATAGTAAGATAGTCAGAGACCACCTGGACGTCTCCTAGGATCTTGTCAAACAACAATGTGGCAAGGCCTATCTTTGCATCGTATGGTATCTTTGGAAGAGGCGTGTCAGTAGCTGAGCTTTCAATTAGCCTCATCTTGTATTGCTTGTTTTTTCCAATTGATATGAGAAGCATGTTATCCGTGATGCTTATCTCGATTGACTCGGTTTTGTCTGCGCGTTTGATAAGCTTTGAAAATTCATCAATTCTGACACCAAACTTGATGTCTCCATCTGACTCGTATTTTTCAAAGGCAGAGTTTGGCCAAGAAATGTCAATTAGTGCTACATGCGATGGATCCATTCCTCTAAATGTAATTCCCTCTGATGTGGCCTCAAAGGTAGCTTCTTCGACTAATGTGGATATTGCAGAAAGAATTGCTTTCCATTCGTCTGAGCCGCTAGTTTTTGCCGAGAACAAAGCTAAATGTGGTGTTGATATAGTGCCAGTTAAACGTTATGCGTAGTTACGCCAAGTATGACTGCATTTGGTACAACGATAAAATTGAGTAGTCGGTTCATCAGCACTTCTAGTTTGAAGCATCCACCAAACAGCTTCGTCGTTTCCGCATTTTTCACAATCTATCTTAATTGTTGGTAGTGTCTTGTCTTCTTGGGAATCATCAAAAACTGTAAAGTCCTTGTCAATTTGTGCAGCTGTCTTTTTTGTGTCCTGTTTTGCTTCAGCTTCGGCATGACCACATTTTTGGCACACGCCTTTTTTTAGACGCACGCCGCACTTGGGGCAAAATTGCATCTAATCACCTTTAATTTTGGAGTGAACAAGTTGTTTTAGATCTTCTGCAAACTCGATGGCAGATTCAGTTGCTTTTTCTATTTCCTTAATTGGATTGCCCTTTGAGGAATTTACACGCATCCAGTATTCGTTTGTGAGAGGATGCCTTAGAATTACACCTGCAAATTCTACTTGTTGGTCTTTTAGAAGCTCGTGCTGTATGATGTACAAAGTACCAATATCAGAGCCGCGAATTGATAGGTTGGTCTCCTTTGACGAAGATTTGACTATTTGGGCATTCATTCTATCGGAAAACAACTTATTGTGGATATAAATCATCGTGCGTATGGGAAGCCAAAAAACCTACATTTCAGAAGTCAGTCTAACAAAAGACAAAGACGAATACTCAAAAAATGACGACATTGTAATTGGAGTAAAATTCTCGATCCAGGGGGGCCTAAGGGAGGCATTCAATGAGGAAAACTGGACAGAGTCATACAACAAATTCGACAATCTGTTCAAACTAAAATATGGAATAAAGCTCGTCTCAGGCGGCTTTAGAAAACACACCCTCAAGGAAATAGACACGTACAGAAAAGCATCAATTTTCTGGACTCGAAATCCAAAGCTTGTAAACCCAATGAAGGAAAAGCGGGTCTGGGTTCAGGTAGCAAAAAACTTTGAGCCGTTCATAAAACTAACAGAAGATGATGTCAGAGCAGAGCTGTTTGATTTTGATGAAAAAATAACAATCAAGGCATCCCAGCTTGGGGAAGGAAAACACAAGATCGGAGCCGAAGTATATGCATCTTGGCAAAAACACCACTATACAGATCCGGACAATGTAAAAGCGGACTCCAAGGAAATCGAGATTACGATCAAGTAGGAATTATAAGCCAGCTCTTGGCAGAAAAATCATGGCAAAATACGATGGACTTTTGGGTCAGCCAGTACTTGAGGTAGAAGAGCCTGACGCAGAAGGCGGCGTTACTTTGATCTTCAAAGACAACAGGTTTTTGTTCATCAAAGTAGTTGACGGAAAAATAGAAACGATCTCAATTCCGGAATAGTCATTTTGAGTTTACAAATTTCTCATACATCGAGACTGCCATTTCTTGCGATTCTGATTGGATGGAACCTGGGCGCTCCGATCGTACCTTTTGTATCGCCTCTTTTGCAGATAATTGTTGATATTTGATAAGATAGCTTGCCAGAATAGTGCCGGTCCTGCCAATTCCTGCAGCACAGTGTACCATGACTGGTTCCTTGTTTTTAATCCGCTCGGCTATGAAATCAACTGCGGCATCTATTTTTTCAAGATCTGGAGCTGTAAGATCTTCTGTTGGAACATGTAGGTATTCTATGCCTTGGATCCAAGCATCCGGTAGGCCCTGCTCAGTCATCGTGACAATGGATCTGACTCCTTGTTTTTTGATCCAGTTTATTTCAGCATAGCTTGTCGGCATACCGGAACCAGCAAGCTTGTCCTTTAGTAACCACGAAAAGTTGGTCGGCCTCTTTGCAATCTTGCCGTGTATTTTGCGCCAAAGGTTTCCTGGTTTGCTCATCTGCAGATTGTTCTGATTTTCAGATATTTAGACGTGACATTCTTTATATTAGAAAGTGACATACTAGTGTGGTTTTGAACAAAGAAGCTATCCTCTATGATAAACTGCCTGACAGTAAAGTCAGATGTACTGCGTGCGCCAGATACTGCGAGATAAAACCAGGGCAGATCGGCCTTTGCGGTATTCGCGGAAACGTAGACGGCAAACTAGACTTGTTTGTATACGGCAAGGTAATCACAGGGCATGTAGACCCGATTGAAAAAAAGCCGGTAATCCACTATATGCCTGGAACTAAGATATTTTCCATTGCTACGACTGGTTGTAATTGGCTCTGCTCTTATTGCCAGAACTATGATATCTCACAACGAAGAAAAATCGAAGGCCAAGACATGACACCTTCTCAGGTAGTGCAGATGGCAGTGGACTCTGGCTCCCATGGCATAGCATACACGTACAACCAACCGTCTATCTTCATCGAGTTTGCGCGAGACTGCGGAGTTGAGGCCCACAAAAAAGGACTCTTCAACATATTTGTCTCAAACGGCTACGAT
>JBBIVI010000102.1:0-5262 GCA_037439825.1 Candidatus Nitrosotenuis sp.
GGTTCGTGAGGACTCTGTTGCAGGAGGCTGTGATCTCATGGACATTGTGGCCCTCAAGGTAATAGAGCGCTCCAAAATCAAGACGCGCGTAATCAAGGCAGACATCCCAACCATTGAAAAGGCAATCAAAGGACAGCCGGTCGGAACCGAGATAGTACTTTAACCCTTTAACTCATTTTGAACAGTGGGATACTGATCCGTCCATATCTCAACTTTGTCTCCGGGGTACTCTTTGATCCCAGACTCAATTGCTTTATTGAAAATATCTAACGCAGCTCCTTTTTCCAATGCTTTTGATTGTGCCTTTGTATATCCTTCTTCGTCTACCAAGATTGTGACGTATCCTTCATTTGTTTTAATTATTGCAACAAGATCCTCTTGGCCGACCGGAATGAACTGGCCGTCCTTTTTTTTCGTAGTCAGAGTTAACATCGCAAATCCACCAAGCTTGAAAAGAGTCATCTGGGATTTTGACGCACGCTCTTTGCCGATCTTGACTGCCTGAAAATATTGCATCTGATTATCCAAAACAAAATCTCACTATAAGGATTCAGCTTATTAAATTCTCAACATTTATGACCAGACAGTAACAAATTAGCTTGTTGAACTCTAAAATCTTACTTGCAATAATCGCAGCAGGTCTTGCAGGTATAATCGGCTTTATTGCATTTTCAGGCTCTCAAATTATCAACGACGTCACAAAGGACGGACTGGGCAAGATATCGTCTTCCCCAATTCAGGTAATCCCAATCGAAATAGAGCTAGCCAACCTCTCGGTTTTATCCGTAACCGAAGAAGAAGCACAAATGCAAGTTGATTTTAGAATAACCAATCCAAACTACAAATCCGTCATATTACAGATAATAAAATACGAGCTGTACCATGACGGCAAACGCGTCTTTGTGGGCCAAATTGGGGAGCGGGCAGAAGGTGCAATTGATAGCTCTAATTACTTTACAATCCTAAGAGACAACCCGCAAATACTTGGCGATAAATTCACAATCAAAAATACAGGAACCGATCCAGAATTCTGGTCTGCTTTGACAAACAATGAAATCCCATGGGTAGTCAAAGGCGAAGTATACTTTAACCTAAGCTCCATGACGAGCGGCCAAGAAAACATCGTACCGTTTGAATTCACGCAGTAGACTGTTTACATCAAACAAACATATCTTTAGTTCGCAATTTGTGCGCAATTCTATGTATGTTCAGTCCATATTCTGTGGATAATCTGGTCCATGCTACAGAATACCTCTCCAGTCTAGTCAAAACTTTGAACGAAGAAATTGTGTCGCTACAAAAACTCAAAGACGAAGTCGTATCGCAACAGCAACAAACCCACAAACAGGGCCAGCTTGTCAAAAAGATGACAAACTACCTAAGTGATGAATTAGGCAGAATCGAGCTCCAAGACTCAAAGGCATCACTTGACAACAACTTGGAAAAACTATCTGAAACCGAGACAAAGCTCCGGATTTTGAGAGGACGACTGGTTGAATTTGTAAGTGACAACGACGCCAACGATCTCAAAAAATCAGACTCTATCATCGCAAAAGACCTAAAACACTACGAATCATTTCTAGTCGAATTCACAAATATTCTCAACCAAAAAATTCCACAGCTTGAAAAAATCATGAACAGAATCAGAGCCGAGACAAGAGAAGCCCAACAACAAAAACTCTTACTCAAAGAGATGGCCGATCTCTTCAACGAAGAGCTCGAAGACCTAGACTCAACCTTTGCCGAACTAAAAGGCCGCCTCACAGTATCATAAAACAGCAAAATTATGATAATTTGCCTATATGGGAAAAATTTTGGAAAAATTATATAAGATTTGAGGGTAGATTGCAAGCAAATGGCAGAAGCATCATTGGCAGCATATGGCTCAGCTATCGGTGTGGCAATCGCACTGGCAGTAGTGTTGTTTGCACTACGAGGAAAAGGCCACCCAGAACCACTAGAATAAAGATCACTAGATCTTTTTTTACTTCTTTTTAGTTACTGCAAAAGTTAATCTTTTTTGTGACCAAGCAGCTCAGAGAGTGAAAACTGTTTTCCTTCATGCTTTTTGATGTAGCATCGATCATAATACTGGCAACTTGAACACTCTGGTGATGGCTCCAAAATGGGTGTCTTTTTCTCTCCCACCAGATTAGAAAATACTCGAACCCTTCTGATGGTCTCCTCAAACATCTTTTTGTCGCGCATCACTACAAAGGAGGACTCTTTTTCATCATCGGTCAAATACACTACGACGCCGTCGTCCTTGTTGAAGATCCACATGCACGCATTCACATATAGTACATCCGACGCATTTGGCGTCTCAGGCGTAGCGGCAGCCTTTCTAAAAACCATAACAATGTCGTCTACTATCATGTCTGCTTGGCCCTTCAACTTGATCTCTTCTATGGCAAACTCGCCAAGCTTCGAGCCGTACTGTAGTTTTCTTATAAGGCCGCCAAACAGATCTGCAAAACTCTTGTTTTCATGCTCGCGCCTATCGAATCTGTCAAAATAAGACCTCCGCATGCAGCCAACTACCTCATGCAAAAAGACTGTCTTGTTGTCTGATGGATTTTCTATCTGGATTCTAGTTTCTTTTGCTAGTGCGTCTATGGCTGCGGTGATGGTTCTACGATAATCTCTGTCTCCCATCATAGGGCATGATCACCTAGCTTAGAAGCCCCGTCAAAAACTTGGAAATTCTATCAGAAAAGGCAAGCGTGACAAAATGCAATCCAAATCCAGCAACTGCACCGATTACGAGATTTGAGGTAGTAAAGTAAATTCCAAAAAACACTCCCAAGCCAGGTAGTGTAAGTATCATGGCCAAAAACGTACTCACCCAGACCGTATTTACAAGTGTCTCAGTTGTAATCTCGGTCTTTTTTTTGTGAAGCTTTATCATTTATGGCCTTTTGCGGCTACTTCCATATATTATTGATTATTCCTGCTCAACAATCAGCCTAGACATGGTAGTCTGAGGCGGGATCTTTTGCTCAACTGCAAACGCAATAGCAGCAATGTTTCTTACTTCGTAGGCTGTCAGCTTTGTGATGCCAACTATTGTAGAAAAGTTAAACATTTTCGTAAACGACCTGTTTACAGCTTTGTAGATTGCCATCTCAAAAGAATGCTCAAACTGCGAGATGGCTTCAATTTCGTCTTCTGTCTGCGGAACTAGGTCGTGGTATCTCGTAGTTGCAAGTTCATCAAAGATGCTCTTCACAGAGTCAGATGAGATCATCTTTCCAAGAAGATCGCGCGGTATGCTAGGGGTGTGTGTGACAATTAGGTGCTGTATCTGTTCTTCGTCTAGGCCCCAGAATTTGCCACGAAGAATTGAAAGTATGTTGTAAAAATCAATATCCATTCCGACCAGCCTTATGAGTTCCCTGTCTCGAGTATTTCTCACTGCGCGGCCAAGCTGCTGATACAGAATTTTGTCCAAAAATACATCAAAGATCTGTATGTTCTTTTTGTCATTGTATACAGCAACTGCCTTTGTCATTTCTTCACCAAATTCAATTGAGCTCAGACTTGATACTGCTTCTTCCAGATCCTTGGAGACCAACGCCTTTAGGATGATGTCGCGCTGGCCTATCAACTCCTCTGCGTGCAAATTGAGGTGCTGCTCTATTTCTTCCTGCGATCTGTTCAATGCCTTTCCCTTTAGTATCAACTTCAAATTCGAAATTATGAATCTCAAATAATACGCATCAAGTACTGCGGATCGGCCGGCAGTCTTTGCAATAGAATAATGTATGTCGGCAAGCTCGCTTCTGAGCGCAGACTCGATCTTTGCGGCCGTAAACGGCTTGGCAATCTTGGAAACTGCATCTGCATACTTGGTATTTTTTATTCTAGTTATGAGCTCATCCAGATCTCGTGATTCTGCCAATGTCTGAAGTTCGGCCTTTGAGAGAAGCTTGCCTCTCTGGCTATATGACTTGACTGATGCAAAGACCTTCTGAGAACCGCCAGAACCCATTAGTCTGGCTCCAATAGGTAACGGATTTTAATGTTTGGGGTTTCAACTCACACTTTTGAGAAAATTCAACGTCTTTTCTTTTTCAGATTTTGACATCTCAATAAAACTCTCAAGAAACTCCTTTTGGGTCAGAATAAATTCGTCAGAAACTCGCATAAAGCGATTCTTGTCAAATGGCAAAAGATCCTCAAGACTTCCGTCGCAGTACGCCTTAACGTAGCTCTTAAACAAAGAAAAAACAAAGCGTGAGGCAAACTTTGCCAAGATCTCTATCTGCTCCAAAAACCCCTTATCAATATCGGTGTATTGAGCAAAAAACTTCTCAAGTATCTTTTCTCTACCAATTATTTCATCAAGTGCAAGTGCAATCAAAAGCCCCTTACTTGTAAGCTGATAGTAAGGAACGCCTTTTTCTTGTAATGCTTTGGGGCCTCGTTTTAATGGAAGCCTGCCTGCCTCTTCGACGATCCCAAGGGGGATAAGGATCTCATCCAAATCACGGAATATTCCAGAGTAGATATTTTTCCAGACGGTGCCGCTGTCCTGTGCAATTCTTTGCGCTATGGCGGTTCGTGTAGCCTGTGCCGGATTATTCTGAGTCGCAAGACTTACAATTATTGCACGCTGCCGGAGGGCCTCACCTGTAAGCTCGCCTTTTGTCTTAAATGTCTCAAAAATACCAAGTCGTCCATGCCCTGCCTCAGTAGTAACATAATTCTTTGATTTTATGTTATTATCTTAGAAACTATCTATTTAACAATTTACATTTTTTCAACCCAGAACTTCTCTATCCTTAAATAATTTTCACCTATTCAAACGTGCAATGAGGAACAGGAATCACAAGTATGCTCTATTACTTGTGATAGCAGTTGCCGCAACAGCTACAGGTGTACTGTCCACAGCCTACGCACAACAAATCGAAGATGGCATGGACGGCTATACAGCAAGGGGAACCGGAATCGATACTGGTAACCCAAATGAATGCTGGTATGAAACAGAACCAGGTTCTGGTACGTTTGTACCGTGCATGATTGATAACGGTGACACTGCCTGGATGCTTACTGCAACATCTCTGGTCTTATTCATGACCCCAGGTGTTGCTTTCTTCTATGGCGGTCTTGCCAGATCAAAGAATGCAGTAAACGTAATTGGTATGACCTTAATAGTCATGGGCCTAATCTCGGTCCAATGGGTATTGTGGGGATACACACTTGCGTTTGGTCCAAACACATCGGATGCAAACAAATTCATGGGTGCACTAGATTATGTCG
>JBBIVI010000103.1:0-5234 GCA_037439825.1 Candidatus Nitrosotenuis sp.
AACGCAATTGCCATAGTGTCCGTAGTAGTAATATCAATTGGTGGTTATACCTCTGCAAATCAACTGGCCGAAAAAATAGGTGGCACCCAAGCAAGAGAGCTTCTTGACTCAATAACGTTTCAAGCAGTAGTTTTGGGTGTCATTGTTAATGCTGGGGTTGGCGTATTTGCGTTCTTTATGGCACGCTCAATTACAAAGCCAATTGTAAAGGCAACCGAAGTTGCCACCAAATTAAGTCAAGGCGACCTGACAGTCAAAGTTGACAAGGTAAAGTCAAACGACGAGATAGGAAGGCTCCTTGTAGCAGAAGAAGCCATGGTATCTAATTTGAAAGGGATTATTAGTGAGGTCAATTCTGCGGCACAATCGGTTTCTGCAAGCGCACAACAGATTGCTGCTTCCGGTAATGAGTTAACCTCATCCGTACAACAGATTGCATCCACAGTAGATCAGGTTTCAAGAGGTTCACAGTCACAAGCACAAAATCTTTCCAAGTCAAGACAAATAGTTGAAGAGCTTTCAAGCACCATGAACGAACTAACCTCAAACGCCATAGAGTCATTTGAAGTTACAAGAAAGGTCGGAAGTCTTTCCGAAAAAGGCTCCGAGTCTGCAAAGGAGGCAGGAGAGAGAATGAATAAGATAATCAAGGTAACAAATGGTTCTGCGCAAAAAGTAAGAGAGCTTGCACAGAAGACAACAGAGATCACCGCAGTTCTAGATGTAATTAGACAGATAGCAGATCAGACCAATCTTTTGGCACTTAATGCTGCAATTGAGGCTGCACGTGCAGGTGAGGCAGGTCGCGGATTTGCTGTAGTTGCAGACGAGGTAAGACGCCTCGCAGAAAGCTCTGCAAAATCATCTGAGGAGATAGATGTAAAGCTAAAACAGATTCAAGAAGATGCACAGGCTGTCGTAGGAGACATAGAGACAAGCTCAACCGAGGTAAACCAAGGAAAACTTGTCATCGATTCATCATTAAAGTCACTTGATGAGATTGCAGTACAAATTAGAAGCATCTCTGAAAATGTAAAACGCCTCTCAGACTCTGCCCAAGTAGAGCTTAACAAAGTCAAAACCGTTTCTGCAAACACCAACGAGATCGCAGCGGTAGCAGAACAAAACGCGTCTGCAACAGAAGAGGCTTCAGCGGCAGTAGAAGAACAGACTGCACAGACGCAAGAAATTGCAGCATCCGCAAATCAGATGTCTGAGCTTGCAGCACAACTACAGAGTCTAATCTCAAGATTCAAGATTAATACCGAAGAAGTACAAATTCAAGAAAATACTTCAGAAAAGAAAACAGGTCTACTTTCAAAACTAATTAGCAACTAAGACGTTCAAACATCTTCTGATTTGTCGTACGATTTTAGTTGTTCTTTCTTTCGTTTGAGAACCGCAAAGATGCCCAAGATTGCTGCAACCCAGATAGAGCTAAATACAATGTTTGAAAAGCTTGCATACATGTAGGGTGTTGCATCCATGAGGTTTTGTCGTATCTGTATTGCTCTTAGGTGAAGATCAGCCATTGCTGTGGCATATAGTACAGAGTCTTTTGGTTCGTCTTTGATTGCATTCATAGATTCAATCAAGGAATCAACATCTTGCTGGATTCGCCCAAAATCGGTAGTGTCTGTTGGGAATATCCATACGGGGTTTCCGTCTTCTGGTAGATTTTTCTTTATCGCATTCAAGTCCTGCAACATCAACTGTGGGTCACCACCTGCAGCAATTCTGTCCAAATATCCTCTCGAAAGATCCAAAGGATAGACATCTGTCTGGTATCCTTGGTATGCCATATATGCACCAAATACAATTATTGTAAACATGCCAATTATTGCTGCCCGATAGTAGTTGTCTGCCATCTTTTCTGTCCTTGATTTTTGTCTGTCTGATTTATTTCTTTTAAATCTAGAGTGTGACAGGCTCAGGTACGCCACATAAAAGAATCCTATGGTTGGGATTCCGATTATTGGTGCAAAGACAGGGTTTTTTGAAAAAATTGCAATCAGTATGCCAATTAAGCCATATACCCCAAAGAAGATCTCCAGAAGCGTTGTCTTGGTAAATGGTAAGTTGTATGCCTTGTCCCTCCAATCATCAGATCTTTTTGTGATGCCGTACTTTGGAGTCCTCAAAAATTCGTTCTTTTTTCCAAACAAGGCATCAAATACCGCTACAGTGTTGTTGACCGAAAGTCCTGCAGCATAGATTAACAGAAACGGAAGGATCTTTGCTTTTTGCTTCCAGTTTTTACCCCACAAATTATAGATTACAAACAGGTATGCAAATGGGCCCATTGCGAGATAGGTCGCAATCGTAATAGCAGGCACGTATTTTACTACATAGAGATTAAAGTTTGCTGCCAAGAGAACAGGCAGTGCCAGAAATTGAATTAACAATAATGGGTATGCAATGTGCCTTGTAAGCTGAACAAATGCTTGGATCTTTGTCTCAAATGGAATGTGTCTTTTTATTATAATGTCGCCAAGCAATTTGACTGCACATTGGATGGCACCTTTTGCCCATCTGAACTGTTGTCTTTTTGCAGCATTCATTTGGACTGGGAGTTCTGCTTCAACAACGATATCCTCAATGAAGATGCATTTCCATCCCTTCATCTGTGCCCTGTAACTTAGATCCAAGTCTTCTACAAGCGTAGATGTATGCCATCCACCTGCATCCTCGATGCAGTCTCTTCTCCAAATTCCTGCCGTTCCATTAAAATTCATGTACAGCTTGGAATTGCTTTTTGCCTTTTGTTCTACAAGAAAGTGAAAGTCAAGACTTAGTGCTTGGGCCTGTGTCATCGCAGAATAGTTTTCATTGATATGACCCCACCTACACTGAACCAGTCCGATGTTTGGTTTTGCAAAATATGGTATTGCCCTTTTCAGAAACCAGGATGGTGGAGTAAAATCAGCATCAAATATCGCAACATATTCGGTGTTGGTAAGCGTCATCGCGTACTTGAGTGCACCTGCCTTGTATCCACGTCTTGTTCCACGCCTGATGTGAGTTATGTCAAAGCCATTTTTTTTCTGCTCGTTGATTAGATTATGTAGTAAATCAGTAGTATCGTCATCAGAGTCATCAAGAACCATTATCTTCATTTTGTCTTTTGGATAATCCATTGCACATACTGCGTTGACGAGTCTTTCTGCTACGTATTTTTCGTTGTATATTGGAAGCTGAATTGTCACAGATGGCGTTCCAAGTTGGGCTACAGGATACTTGTCTTTGCGCCTAAGTGAGATGAATGCGAGGTAGTAAAAGTTGAAGGTATACGCGGTGAGTAAAATTGCAGAAATTATAAAGATGTTAAAGACAAACTGGGTAAATGGATTTACTGCCATTGTCTTTTCAGCCGCGGTTACCTATTTATGATTCCTAGGATTTGCGCTGGAAGATCTTGATTGCTTGCGGCGGGCATACTCCCTCACATGCTAAGCAGAATATACAATCCGGTTCTCGTGCCATTAATGGTTTTTTCTCAGATGCCGGGTTGCCAGGAGTATCAAACCACTCATAGACGCCAACAGGACATGCGTCGATGCACGCTCCGTCTGCTACACATATATCAAAATCAACTGCTACAAACTCGCCCCAAACACCAAGCACAGTGTTGTCGGTTCCCCTTCTGCCCCACGTTTTGATGACGTTTTTGTTTGAAGCTACTGTGAACGGAGCACTTGGTGGCATGTGTGATTTGTAATCAACATCTATTGGTCCTGGTTTTGCGCCTTCTGGAACTTCTACTGATTCTGCAACTTGAGCAGTTGCGGTTGCACCCTGTGGTGCCTCCACCTTTGGTTTTGGTTTTGCATTTGGAACTATTTTTGCAAGTGGTGTTAGTTCTTCTAGTCTTTTTACCGCAGCTTCCTGTTCAAGCTTTTCTGTCTTCATGAGGCTCTCAATCATTTTGTCTGCCAAAATGGTATTTCGAAGAATTGTGTCGATCACCATCTTTGCGTAATAATCTGCTTTTTTACGATAATCTTTTACCCATTGTGGGTCTCCAAATTTTTCAATTGGGAATATCTGATAGATCATATCAACTACTTCACCTGCAACAATTTCCACCGTTACCGAGAGAGTAACTTTTTCGTATCCTTTAGCTTTGGGATCTGGCATACTTTCTTCTGTCCAAGTATAAGTAGCAAAGATCCTGTCAGCAAAGGTATCCATTGTAAATGTCTTTTTTAGGCCTTCAACAATTGATTTCATCTCTGCTGGTTCTTCAAGTTTGATTGGTAAACGGTATAGACCCAGTTTGTAGCCATGGAGCGGATAAACACCCCTTTTTGCAGTAGGAGACTCCATGGTGTAGACTCGATCTTTTAGTAAAAGTGACATAAGCTGGTTTTGGTCTAGATTATTTAAAAATCTTCTTTATTCCGTTCCGAAATAAACACTCATTCGTCATCGTCAGGACATGTAAGTTCACGAAGTTCTGCATACTTTTTTTCCATGCTTTCAGCATGCACTAGAACCTTCTGGAGATCATAGTCTTTTTTTGGAAAATACCACCTGATTGGCACCCGATGGCCTATCCCATCCATATCATGGATCATGCCTTTGTCTGCAAATACTTGGAGTTTTTCGTCAAGTGACTTTTCCCTTACGGTGAGGCCGCGTTTTGTTCTGTCCTCCATTATGATGTCATCTTGGGCATCACGTATTGTGTAAAAGGAGCCCTTTTTTAGAATTGGAAGTTCCTGACTCAATTTATTTTTCTACTGGGTTTCCGATCATGTTTCCCCACTCAGTCCACGAACCATCATAGTTGCGTACTTGTGGATATCCAAGCAAATACTTGAGAACAAACCAAGAGTGTGATGAACGTTCACCAATTCTACAATAACAGATAATCTCTTTGTCTGGAGTGATTCCTTTTGGAGTATAATTTTGTTGTAATTCTGCAACAGACTTGAATGTACCATCTGCATCGTTTACAGCAGTTGCCCATGGGATGTTTTGTGCACCTGGAATGTGACCTCCTCGTTGAGCGTGTTCCATTGGGTATTCAGGTGGTGCTGTGATCTCGCCTGTGAACTCTTTTGGAGATCTTACGTCAACCAGTGCGACTTCTTTTTTACTTAGTGCTCGCCTAACATCAAAGAGGTACGCTCTGAGTCCCTCATCTGGAGGCAGTGCAATATAGTTAGTTGGTGTGACTTGAGGTTCCTCTGTTGTGTATGGTCTTTTTTCAAGCTCCCATTTTTTTCTTC
>JBBIVI010000104.1:0-5179 GCA_037439825.1 Candidatus Nitrosotenuis sp.
CATTAAGATCTGCAAATTCATCTGGATGCAAAATCTTTGCCAGAATTTCAATTCCAGTAACTATTCTAATGCTAGGTTTACTGAAATACGAGTTAGCATCAACTGCGTAAACCGTTTTGTTTTTTACGGCGCGCAAGTTTTTCCATCGTAGGTTATTCTGCAGTGAATACGTACACTCTTTGATGGTTCTTTTTGTATCAAAGCCGCACGGCATCATAACTATAATGTCTGCATCGGAGGCTTCTACCTCATCCATACTCATCTTCTTTGAGTGTTGGCCTGTTACACTCACTAGGTTGATGCCGCCTGCTGTTTCTACCATTTGAGGCACCCAATGCCCGGATGTAAAGAAAGGCTCCACCCACTCTATACATAACACTCTTGGTTTGTTCACAAACGCTCTGCTTTTTACATAGTTGATTCTTTTTTGTAATTTGCAAACAAGTTGCTCTCCTTGAGATTCTCTACCTATTGCTTTTGCAACTAGTGTGACGCTTGCCAAGACATCATCTATATTGTGAGGATCGAGTACTTCCACTTGCGGCCGTTGCTCTAGAATGGCAAGTGCCTTGTTTATCTCATTTGTATGTGCAGAGCAAACGGCACAAGTGCCTTGTGAGATTATGAGGTCTGGGTTCAGTCTTCTTAGAATATCTTCTTTAACTATGAAAAGATCTTGGTTGTTTTTTGCAATCTCTAGAATCTTTTCATCGATCTGACGTGAAGTCATCTCATTTGGATCAAAAACAGAGGTTATTACTCGCGGTTTTGTTTTTGCTTCTTCTGGAAAATTGCATTCATGCGTGACGCCAACTAGGTTGTCTTGCGCACCAAGCTCAAATATCAACTCTGTTGCGCTTGGAAGAAACGAGACAATTCTTTTTGCAACCACAATTCGTTTTATCGATGGTTGAATTTTAACTCATTTTTGGTTAGTGTAGTGTTTAAGAATCAGCCTAAATAGGACACAAAGATAATAGTATTGTTAACCCTACTGCGCAAGATATTCGAAGATCAATTGAGAAAAACTGGAACGAATATCTTTCAAAATACGGCAATCTGTTTTCCTCCAACTCGGTTAGTGGCTCAAGTCCTCCGTCAGTCTTTATCGGCTCCTATGGTTACCCAAAGGTAGGTGTGGGACCTATGGTGCCACCAATGCATGGTGACACGAGCATTCTTGATCTGCCTGAGCGCTGGCTCGGAAAAACACTTGAGGAGATTGTAAATTTCAGGTTAAGTCTTGTAAGGGGTGTCCAAAAGGTTTCAGTCTTGCAGCCGCAAGGCAGGTACATAGAAAATCTACAAGATCTTGCAATGGCCCAAAATGCGCCGGATTCTGAAATCGTGTTTCAAAAAAATACCATCCCAACTACAATAATTGATGGTCAAAGTGCTCCTTTTGGGCCTGTAGGTGAAATAAAGAACGTCAAGTTTTCTGGCATGAAAACAAGTAAGCCTGTTGAAAAGGTATACTATGACAGAGATCTAGGTGCAGAAGGTGCGATACTAAAGCTGTACAATTCGGGAATAGAGATTTCAAAAATTCAGAAATGTTTTTCCATTGGGATGTTTGGCAAAAAAAGAAAACTTGTTCCAACAAGGTGGAGTATAACCGCAACAGATGACATTATTTCAAAAAATCTTGTAGAAGAAATCCTCGATTATTCGCAAATAGATTCACATCTAGTGTTTATACACGAACATTTGGGTAATTTGTTTTCTGTTTTGCTTTTCCCACACAGGTGGATCTTTGAGATGGAAGAAGCTTGGCATACAGAAAAAGGCGAGCTTGGTTTTGGTGCCGACGCAGAAGATGCAAGCGGAATTCATCACTATCCGAGTATTGCAGGAGCATATTTTGCTGCAAAGCTTGGAGTGGCAGAATATCTAAAAAGAAACCAAAGGCAGGCAGGTGTGTTGGTATTGCGTGAGATTAGAGCAGAGTATGCAGTGCCTGTGGGTGTGTGGCAAGTAAGGGAAGCAATTCGAGCAGCCATGTCAAAAAAACCAATT
Organism: Candidatus Nitrosotenuis sp.; assembly: GCA_037439825.1. Classification (GTDB taxonomy): domain Archaea; phylum Thermoproteota; class Nitrososphaeria; order Nitrososphaerales; family Nitrosopumilaceae; genus Nitrosotenuis. The sequence continues at coordinate 2,017 of JBBIVI010000104.1, forward strand.
ATTGCAAATAGCTTGGAACAAGGCCTTGATGTTGCTTGCAAACATCTCAGCATTAGCAAGACTGAGTGGCTATCAAAAGGAACTATTCTCAAAATGCTAAGACAAAAATCGATTACCGACTATTTTTAATCGATATAGTTTCCTTGCTCGTCTGTCTTTAACTCAATCTGCATTACAGAACCGCTGATAAATGACTCGTTACGGATGGTTCTCACGCGTGCTATGTCTAGATGATAAGGCCACATTTCGACTACTATTTCCCCAACTTGGACATTTTCTGGGGCATCAGTAAGTCTGATGTCTTCTTTTTTGATGCCATACTCTTGCAGCTTTTTGAGGCAATGTTTCACTAACGGTTCTGGGTTGTTGTGATTTATTGCCCAAACAGTTCCTGTGTATTGTATCTTTTCCAATTTAGCTTTACCTATGTTGTCTTATTTTGTGCCGGTACTGAGTACTTTGAGCGTCATTGTGCTCATTACTCTTGAAAGGCGTCTTATCTTGTTTGAAACAGTCTTATCAAAATCTTCTGGTGATTTGGCGTGAATCTCAATTATGATGTCGTATGCACCAAACGTGAGGTATGCTTGTTTTACTTCAGGAATCTGCTTTATTTCTTCAAGGAGGTATTCTTCTGCACCAAGGTCACAATTCAACAAAACAAAACCAATTTCCATTGTTTGTTATCACAAACCACTTGTTAAAAGGGTTTTTACCAGCGAAGTCTGTGTTGAGGTCTTCTGATCACGTGATGCCTTGCACTTTTCGGCTCGGATTCTCTTCTATACTCGCGCTCTCTTTGCTCAAATCTTCTGCCTCCTCGTGATTCGCCGTATCTTGATTCCCTTCCATGGCCCCTTCTGAAATCATTTCTACCATGTGAAAATACTCTGCGCGGCCCGACCTGTCTTTTTAGTGGATCAGGTATCTCAACTTTGATTCCCATTTTTTCATTTAGGTCGGTCATGTTGACCTTGATTTGTTGTTTTATTAGATTAAAGTCCCCAATTGATGAATATGATACAAGCGTGATTGCTCTGCCTTTTGCACCGGCCCTTGCAGTCCTTCCGATTCTGTGAAAGTACACCATCTCCTGATTTGGAACATCGTAATTTACAACGAGCGCAACTTGTGGCACATCGATTCCTCTTGCAGCAACATCTGTTGCAACTAAAATATCTGCCTGCCCCCTTCTGAATTGTGACATGGAAATCTCTCTTCTGTGTTGTGACATGTCGCCCTCAATTGCAACTGCATTAAATCCTTCTTGTCGCAGCGAACGTGTTACGTCGCGTGTTCTGTTTTTTGTTGAACAAAATACCACTGTTTGGCCTTTTTTGTTTTCTTTGATGAAATCCATTAGATACTTGAGCTTTTCTCTGTCTTTGATCACCAAAAAAGACTGGTCAATTCCTTCACCTGAGAGGTCGTCTGCATCAAGCAAGAACTGTTTTGGATTGCTCAGATAATCTTCAGCAAGTCGTAAAATCTCGGGAGGCATTGTTGCAGAATAAAGCGACATTACCTTCTTGACGGGGGTGAGCTCCAAGATGAATCTGATGTCGTCGATGAATCCCATGTCTAGCATCGTGTCTGCTTCGTCTAGCACAACATGTTTGATGTCGTTTAGGTGTATTGAGCCCTGTTTGAGATGATCTATTAGTCTGCCTGGAGTTGCTACGATAATTTCTACTCCGTGTTTTAACGCTTGTAGTTGGACTCCAATTCCCTGTCCGCCATAGATGGAAACTACTCTGACGCCTGTGTATTTTGCAAATTTTTTGATCTCGTTTGTGATCTGGACTGCAAGCTCTCTTGTTGGAGCAAGGACAAGCCCTTGGATGGTCTTGTTTGGTTCTGTGTTTTGGAGCATTGAGATAGAATACGCAGCAGTCTTGCCAGTACCTGTGTGAGCTTGGCCTATTACATCTCTTCCAGAAAGCAAGACAGGAATGGTTGCTTCCTGGATTGGGAATGGTGCTTCAAAGCCAATCTCTTTTAGTCCATCTATTATGGATTTTTTGATTCCTAATTCTTCAAATGTTGTCAATTTACTTCCTAAGCAATGACAGAGAAAAGCTCATTGCTTGTTTTCCGTCATTATAGCCTAATAGCTTTAGCAGTATATCTACTACTAATAAACCATTACTATGAGCTTCAGATTGAAGTTTGAATGAAAAATCACTAACGTCTGTGACTCTTTTTTGAGAGCCATGATACTATGATTTGCTGTGCAAGCTTTTCTGGTTCTTTTTCTTTTACTTGGGAAATCTTTTCTAATTTTTTGGCAGCAGTTGTTGACAGGGTTAGTGGGGCGGTCTTTCTTACTGCAAGTAGTCTTGCTTGTCTAAGTAGTCTGCGGTGATTCGCAGATGGTCTTCTTGCAAGTGCTCTGAGGTAAGCTTTTTGTGTTCTTGCATCCAGTCTTGAAATTCTTTCCGCTATCTTGATCGCCTTTGGAACGTTTGGAATTATTTGATTTAGTTTTATTGCAACACCGCTTGATATCGTTCCTGGAACTAGGTCTTTGATTTTTTCAGGAAGTGCTGCAAAGCCGACGTATTTTTTGAATGTCTTTGAAGAGATACCGAGGGAGCGTGCACCTTTCATGATTCCCATTTTTTCTGCCAAAAAGCTGCATGATCTTGCCATGTCTTTTGGTTTCATGTTTTTACGGTGAAGATTCTCAATTACTGATGCTGCTTTTGCATTTTCTAAATCATAACCTTTTTTCAATACTAAGACTGGCACCTTTCTTGCTTTGAGTAACTTTAATGCTGCAAGGCGTCTTTGGCCTGACATTAATAGGAAACCTCGGCCATTTTTTTGAACGAGGGGTGGGTTTTGCAAACCTTCAGTCTTGATAGATCTTGCAAGCTCGCGAATACCTTCTCTGTCTAGGGATCGTGCCTGAGCTTCGTCCCAGACATGTATTTTCTTAATTGGAATTAGCCGCATTACGTATGGTGGTTTGGATGGATATCTTTTTGATACCAATTGCAATTATGATGAAAAAGGATTTAGTAAATAGCAAGGTTAAATTGAATTCGCCTTTGTGTGATCAAAATTTTTCGTTTTTTGCCATTTTTGCACCAAAATTCGCCTTTGCAGAGCCGATTTTAACTAAAATGAAGCCAATAGAGGGATTTGGACCCTCGACCCT
>JBBIVI010000105.1:0-5123 GCA_037439825.1 Candidatus Nitrosotenuis sp.
TGCAAACGACTCCATAGTCTTTGTAGCAATTTCCAAGAACCTTTTTTGCTGTGTCAGGTGATAGAGCTTCAACAAAGCATTTGCTGCAACCGAGTTTCCAGAGGGCATAGAGAGATCGTAATGGTTTTTTGGTCGCATTATGAGTGATTCATGGTCATCTGCAGTAAAGTAAAAGCTGTTGTTTTTGTCGTCCCAGAAGTGAACTATGAGATGGTTTGCAAGATTTGCACCAAGCTCCAAGTATCTTGGCTCGGCGGTGACCTCAAACACATCAATGAGGGCATTGATCAGATATGAATAGTCTTCAAGGTAACCGTTAAGCTTTGCTTGGCCATTTTTGTACGTCCGCAAAAGTTGCGTTCCAGATATCAAGTGTTTTTCAATAAATTCGAGGCAGTTTTGTGCGGCCTGCAGATATTTTTTTTCGTCTGTGACTCTATACCCTTTTGCAAATGCAGAGATCATCAACGCGTTCCAGGATGTGAGTATTTTGTCATCCAGTCCTGGTCGGACTCTTTTTGAGCGGACGTCAAGTAGTTTTTTTGAGCATTCGTCAATGAGTTGGTGTACGCTGTCCTCTGAGATGCCAAAATGAAACGCGGCCGTGGATGCGGCCAAATTGTTGTTTAGGATGGTTTTTCCTTCAAAGTTTCCACCGTCGGTGACATCATAGTATAAGCAAAATACGTCTGCATCTTTTCCAAGAATTTCCTGAATTTCTTTTTTGCTCCACACATAGTACCTTCCTTCCTCGCCTTCAGAGTCGGCGTCCAATGCGGAGTAAAACCCACCTTCAGGCGAAGTCATCTCGCGGAGTACGAAATCAAGTGTTTTTCTTATTACAGCAAGGTAAAACGCATCCTTTGTGATTTGATATGCCTCTGCATACACTACTGGAAGCAACGCGTTATCATACAGCATTTTTTCAAAGTGGGGTACAAGCCACCTTGCATCAGTCGAATATCTGTGGAATCCACCTCCTATCTGATCAAATATTCCGCCTCGCGCCATCTTGTTTAAAGTCTTGAAGACAAACTCTGAAAATCTAGATATTTTTGAGAGTTTTGAGTACCTGAGCAAAAACGACAGATTTGCGGCATTTGGGAATTTTGGTGCGCTACCAAATCCACCATAGGTATCATCTACGATTTGAAACAGATTAACTGCAGCCTCATCAAGTATTGATTTTTCAAGATTTGCAGGAGTTGTGATAAGATCTGCGCCCTGCAGATTTGTCATAAAATTCTCTGCTGCCTTTTCGACATCGTGTGGTTTTTCTTTCCATGCTTGCGCAAGCTGCATCAAAATACTACCAAAGCCTGGCCTTCCATAGCTATCAAGTATAGGAAAATACGTGCCTACATAGAATGGTTTTTGATCAGGGGTTAAAAACACACTTAGCGGCCAGCCTCCCTGCCCGGTTGCCATCTGGCATGCCTTTTGATAGATATCATCAAGGTCAGGTCGTTCTTCTCTGTCAACTTTGATACTGACAAAATTCTCATTCATGATCTTTGCAATCTCTTCGTTTTCAAAAGACTCGTGTTCCATTACGTGACACCAGTGACATGAGCTGTATCCGATACTCAAAAAGATTGGTTTGTTTTCTTGTTTTGCCTTTTGAAGTGCTTCTTTGCACCATGGATACCAGTCTACCGGATTGTGTGCATGTTGTAAAAGATACGGACTGGTTTCCGTAATTAGGTGATTTTGTGTCATGTGATTTTTTGCAGTTTAGAGTATTTGTGTCTTGGTTCACAGACTTCGCTTTTCTTCTCTATCATATATTGCTGCATTTATCTGTGCAAGTAATTTTGCCTTTGATTTTTCTGCTTTTTTGTTATGGGAATAATCCTTTTTTTCTATCAAAAGCTTGAGTTCCAGAAGCTCTGATAGATTGAATCCTTTGAGCCCTTTTTTTGAAATAACTTCCAATAATTCGATCCTTCTTCGATCATCTTCTGTTATCAATGTCGTAATGAAAGAGGTTATCCATCGTTATTCTTATTTTTTACCAAGTCAGTCAGAAACATTAAACGAGATATGACCAGTTTCTATACTTCTGTGGCTCGAAACGATTTCATATGTACCAGGCGTCCATTTTTTTGCTAGTTTTATAGGCACGAAGAAATATCCTTTATCGTTTGTATTGGTCGAGACCTTCTCTTTTGAGCCGTCCGGTTTTTTTATCAGGATCTCTATCATTTGATGTTTAGTTACCCCTTCAAGATTTCCAGATACTATCAAATTCAGATCATGATTTTTTGAGATGAATTCATCATTATTTTCTATGATTAGCGAACCATAATGTGTTGCGGTACTGACAACCAGAGATTTTTTGGTGTGCTTCAATCCACTGACAACATCGTTTTCATATACTGCAACAACTCCTGTTGCCCATGGGTGTATATCACAAAAATACTTGAAAATCCCAGAGGTTTGGAACTGTTTTTGGTATACTTTGCCCGGCATCAAAACGCCGTTGAATATGTTTAGAGTACCATCTTGCTGAGTACCGCTAATAACAGTATGAACTGCGTCGTCGTTGTTGAACCAAGTAACGATCCCATTTTTGAGTATTTTTGCTTCAAATGGGACAAAACATGAGTTATTTACTTTACAGAGTGGCGATGATGCATCATGAGATACAATTACCTCTTTTGTTAGTGTAATTTCTTGTGGTTCCGACTCGATTGACTCAGTTACCTCCCAGGCGCCCAAGATTTGCCCATATGACGGAACTCTAAATTCATTCCATGCCTGCAATATGATATCTGATTTCTTTAGGGGTTTTTGAAAGATCAAATCAAAGTTAATCCACAAAAATCCATCTTCAATTGAGGTAAATGTTCTAGCACTACTTATGAGATTGTTTTTATCCCGGACGTGTAATGGTTTGCCCTTTTCGTAGCTTAATTCTATGTTTGAAAATACAGAACTAGATGAAGCACCAATAATGTCTGTAAATAACGAGAGGTGTTCGATCTTCGAACTAGCCTCTTGGTCTTGAAGTTGGACTTGAAGTTGAATTGGTTAATTTACATCTCCTAAAAATAATGCATTTGCTTTTTTATCATCAATTCTGAAAAATGTTCCTCTTTTTTTCATAGGAGCCGGCATGACCATAATTTTGCTTATCGCTTATGTCCGTTTGCTTGCTGTATGGAATGAATTCTTCAAATCCTGGTTTGTCTTGCGTGTCAGATGTAGTGGATTTGTCAATACCGATTGTGATCTTGTAAAACCCCACCCCTAGAATCATTGGAGGCGGTCTAGGTACGTCGTTTAAAGATGGGACTTGTAATTCAGCCCAAGAAACTGAAACTGATTCTAGTGGTGAAGTATTTGGACAAATCGAAATGTTGCAGATTGCCTCAAATTCAATCTTCAAATCATGTAGTTGGAGATTAATTTTATCTTTTCAGGCAACACCATACGAGTTGCGCCAGTAAATGATGTTGGGAGTGGAGAGCTTTCTGTCCAAGAATCAATCACAGTGTTTCCTTCTTTTAGTCTTACAACAAGATAAGGTGAATTAGGACTCTTGTTGTCTTCCTTAAATGCATAGCGCACTATATGATCACGTTCAGGCGGATGTACAACGTCACTTAGCGTAAAAGCAACTTTGTCAGATTGTCGCTGTCGTAGTTCTTTAGAGTTAACATAATTAGCATCGTTGCGAACGGGTTCATTTATGTCAGTAAAAGATCCATTCCATTGACCTTCTTCTCCATCAGGACGTGCAAATTGGATTGCGTATGCAGGAAGTGTGGCAATTGAGACACCACACCCGATAAGAAGAATCAGAAATATTTTCATATTGTTTTCTGCACCATGTTGAAACACAGAACAAGAACGAATCTTCAATATTGATATTATTTGATGCCCTTGAGAATATAAAATAGGATCGTGATGAATCCACATGGTAGAAAAAATGCGTGCAATGTTACTTGAAAAACTAGGCCCGATTGAGACCAAACCACTAAAACTCACAGAGATCCCAAGACACCAAATAAAAAAACCAAACGAAGTCCTCATAAAGATCGACGCATGCGGCGTCTGCCACTCACAACTTCACGGAATTGAAGGTGATTGGGTAAAATATGGCCTTCCACCAACTCTACCCACGGTACCTGGGCACGAGATAGTCGGCACCATAGTTGAAACAGGAAGTAAAGTAACCAAACTCAAAGTAGGACAAAGGATAGGAATATCCCCATTATTGGAATCTTGCATGAATTGCAGATATTGTAAAGAAGGAAATGAACACCTTTGCGATTCTGCGGAAATTACTGGTGAGTCGTTGCGCGGCGGTTATGCTGAATACATCAATGTTTCTGAAGACTTTGCAACGGTAATTCCCGACTCGATGAAATCAGAGTATGCAGCTCCGTTGTTTTGTGCAGGGATTACAGCGTACAAGGCAGTGATGGCTTCAGAGCCTGCAAAAGGAAAAAAAGTCGGAATTTTTGGGGTGGGCGGTGTTGGTCATTTAGCAATCGAATTTGCAAAATTACAAGGCTGTGGAGTAATTGGTATTGCGAGAAGTAAAAATCACCTAGATGTTGCAAAAAAAGTCGGTGCCGATAACGTAGTAAAATATACTGAAAACAAATCAGAGTTTCTTGCCTCGCTCAAAAAAGAAGAAGGCTTGCTTGATTGTGCGATAGTATTTGCCCCATCAGATTCAGTCACAGAGGCTGCTCTCAATTCAATCAAAAAAGGCGGCATGCTGGTTCTTGGAGTTTTGGTAAACCTCCCAAGCTTTGATACGTTTTCAGAAAAAACGATTCGTGGTTCTCTGATTGGTTCAAGATCAGACATGAGTCAAGTAGTAAAAATTGCAGAGCAAAACCAACTGGAAATTGTGTACAAATCATTTCCGCTGCAGAGTGCAAACGAGGTACTCACAGACCTCAAGCATTCAAGAATAGATGCAAGAGCAGTGCTTGTACCATAAATTGATTTCAGATATGGTTCAGCTTAAATAAAAGAGATCTGTCAGCAATCCATTGAACTGCAGACGCTGCCATCACGCATCATACGCACATCAACCATCAAAAGAAAGCAACTCTCTTGTCAAGCTCGGCAGATGCTCGATTCCTCATTGTACCTGCCGGCAG
>JBBIVI010000106.1:0-5084 GCA_037439825.1 Candidatus Nitrosotenuis sp.
CATGTATACTGAATCATTTAGAAAGACAAAGTTCATCGGGATGATTTGTGGAAATCCATCTTTGTCTATGCTACAGATTCTACCTACGTGTTCTTGATTTAGGAACTCGATTACTTTTTGTTTTGATTTTATCTCCAGTCTTCCTAAAAGTTGCATGATCTGAAAAATCATTTTTTGCTATAAAAAGTGTAGTTGCTATCAAAACAGTTGAAGATTTAAAAATTTACTGGTGTATAATCAGTATGATTCATACTTAATGGTTAAATTCACGATTGTGATCTTTTAGGCATGAATTACGCGCAAGTCTATAACGATCAAGTTGTAACTTCACTTTTGTTGCACTGCCAAGTTATAGTTAGATCTGGTGATATGTAAATATGGCACAAACTACGGCACCACTCCCACCAGCCCCGGTATTGATGACCTGTTTTGGACACTGTGGAATAGGCCTTGGCGCCGAGTCGTATAGAAGACTGTTGCTTGATGTGGGTGCCGATCCGCTGAAGCCGGTACTAAAAGATACAAAAGATGAGTCGAGAATTTTGAAACGATATGGTAGTACAATCCTGAGATTTCCTGGCGCATATACTGGAGGAGAAACGCCACTTATTCCAAGAGCACTCTTGGTTGATTTGGATCCAAGAGCAGCAAATCTGATTTTACAGTCATATCCTGATCTTTTCGCACTGCGTGATAAACACGTAATACATGGAGCAGGCGGTGCGGCAAGAAACTGGGCAGAGGGTAGGTCACGATTTAAAAATGAAATTACACAAAAATGGGACTTTACAAAACAACTCTCTTCGCTTTCTCCAGAACCAGTTAGAGGTTACACAGTTCCGTTTGCATTGGGTGGGGGAACTGGAAGCTCATTTGCATGCTCATTTATCGAATTCATTAGAAGCAACACCAAAGAACACGCAACGATTGCAACTCTTGGTCTTTTGCCAGAGTTTGGATGGGATCCGGTCATATTTGAGGCTGCAGCCATTAACATAGTGATGAATCTTGAATACCAAATCAAATACTCCGACTGCTCGATTCTATTTTCAAACAAACGACTACGCGAGCTTGCACACAAGTATGAAAAACGCGTCCAAAAGGTTCCATCCATTATTGATGATCTTCCAAAAGAGCATGAAGTAGGCTGGAAAGACTACAAGGGAATGAACCTGATTGCAGCAAACGCAATCTCGATGTTTGTCTCATCGTTTGCCCGTGAAACCGAGTGGGATATGTCTAACTATAGAACATGGCTTGCCACGAAGAGACCAAAGATGGCGATCCCATGGGTGATACCTGTTCTGCCAGACGAAGACCAGTGGAATCTAAACCAAATACCAGGAATGAGTAAAAACAATACCATGGATGCAATAATTGAAAACATCAACAAAAAACAAGACGCGATTCTCTTTGACATCGATGAAACGGATGTTCGCAACTATGGTGGACCAAGAGATTCTTGTTGTGCACTAGTTAAGGTAAAAGGCGACTTTGATGTTAAAGAACGCGAAGTGCTCAAACGTGTAATAAAAGATCGATTCAACATAGAAGATTCTAGGATGATATTTGTCAAGATTCCAATCATGGAAAAAGAACTAGCAAACGTCACAATCTTAGTAAATACAAAGGCAATAGGTCCAAAGATTCTAGAGATTGCAAGAGAGGCAGAGGAATCATGGGATGCTTACAAAGAAGAATACGGCAAGTGGGGGCTAACCACTGAGGACTTTAAACAATCACTGATGGATGTAGTACACCAATTCAGCTAAGTGGTGAATATGTCTGATTTCACATATCTTGAAGAACTAGCACGACAAATCAAGGCAAATCGCAACTACCTAAATCAAATTGAAGAAGAATTAAAAATAGTAAACATGAAGCTGCACGAGCTTCCACTAAAACGACCAACCGAGTCCACCTTTGCAAAAATGATAGGAGAACCGTACGATGACCAGCAAGAAAACCTTCAAAAAACAAAGACGAATTTGGAGGCAAAAAGGGACGAGCTCTCAGGCACCGTCAAATCTGATACTGCCAAATTCATAACTGAAATGACATCCCCTGATCTGATTATTCCACTTGATCCGCAGCCCACATTTAAGGACGGCCGAGTCCAATTTCAGTACCGAAACGCAACAAAATTCCACAATCTATTTGAGTTTCTAAGCGAACTCTTGGGATTGAGTGCACCACTTGTGGTAAAGGATGTACTACTTTCCTCTTCTGAAGTAATTGTCAAAGTAACAAATGAATATGAAGCAAAACAAAAATTCATCAATTCGGTAAGTGAGATTCAAAAAACACTCACAATCAAAAAGAAATAAGGCTGAAGGTAAAGCGGTGCATTGGCCTCCGGAGAGGGAACCGCAGTCCTTCAGGAACTACATTATGATCTTGCTTGAACATAATGTGTTGTATGTTCATTACAAAACACATTTTGAATGATGTTGTCTAATTATGCAACAGATCGAGCCGGTTTTTACCGTTGGTTTTTATTAATTCAAAATTCTCCACTCAATAATGCAGAACAAAAACATAACTTTTGCAATTTTGGTAATAATAAGCCCTGTTCTATTTGCGTTGATTGCTTACCCTGATTCTTTTAGCCTGAGTTGGAACCAAGGTCGTGGCGGATTTCTTTTTGCAATGGCATTCATCGTTGCCGAACTGGTTGGTCTGAAATTAGCTATTTCACAAAAGCGGGTTCTTACGATAGTACCATTAGCAGCTGCCGTCATTGTGTATCTTGTCGCATTGGAGTATGGTCTTCGAGATTATATCACAAATGGCGCAAAACAGTACAACGTCAATTTGGTATATTCGTGGACATGGATGTGGGACTTTATCATAATGGGAGCATTCATAATTGCAGCGGTAAGTATTTTGTTTGGTAAAAAATGGATTAGAATCGCACCTGCAGGGCCAATTTTCTTATGTGGTAGCGCAATCATTCTTTCACTTGATGCTTTCTTTCCATATTATACACTTGGACCACTACAATACATTGTTCCGTATCTTGTGAAAACAAATGTCTGGATAATCAACACGTTTGATCTTGGGTTCGCAATAGCTCGTGATAATCTAATGTTTCTTAGAGGCGAACACGGCTCAATGGCCCTTCAAGTATTTTGGCCTTCGGCAGGAGTGCATAGTGTGATAATCTATTCATTGGTAATGATGGCGTTTTTGTTAAAAATGAACATTCCGCCAAAACGAAAAGCAGTATATTTTGCGCTTGGAATTGCAGGAACAATTGGTGTAAATATGATCCGAATATTCTCGCTGTCACTTTTTGTTCTCAAAGTGTCGACAAATCCAACAGAATTTGAAGAATTTCATGGAATTGCTGGAGAGATAATGTTCCTGCCATGGCTTTTTGCATATCTTTTTGCAGTTACTGCAATAGAGACAAAGCGAATCAAAAAACAAAATACCTAAAAAAAGTTTGTAATGGAGCTTTGACCCTCAAAATCAGATAATTCTGAAATGCGTACTCCTAGTCTTCTAATGTCAATCTTCTGGTCACTTAAGGCTTCTTGCAACAACTGCATTGATGATTTTTTAAGTTCCTCTATGCTGGCAGTAGGATTTCTTAACATCTTTGATTTAGTTTTACTTGATAGGTCGGATTGAATAAACTGAATTCCTACAGATCTGAACATTTTTTTATGCTTTAATACTGTCTGATGCAAATCGTTGCATATCTCATCAAGACTTTGTGATAGAAATTCAAAGTCTTTAGAGTCTTCTTTTAATGTCACGATTCGTGAAAACTGGACAGTTGGTTGTCTTTCTGCTACAGGGTCGTAATCAATACCTCTTGCTGCATTGTAAATGTATGATGAAATTTTACGACCAAACATTTTATTGAGTGTAAAGACGTCTAGCTTTTTCAACTCGCCAATAGTTTTGATATTTAGTTCTGCAAATTTGTCTGCAGTCACCTTGCCTATACCTGGGATGTCACTGACTTTGAGTTCGTCTAGAAAGGATTCTACATTTTGCGGTTCTACGATCGTCAAACCATCGGGTTTTTTAAAACCAGATGCAATCTTTGTAATCAGCTTGTTTACAGATATGCCGATTGAACAGGTCATCCTGACTTCGGCTCTTATTTGGTTTTTGAGTTGTTGTGCTAGATGTCCTGCTTTTTGAAAATTACCTTCGGTTCTTTTTGTTACATCCAAATAAGCCTCATCCCTTCCTACATATTCAAAGATGTCTGCATAGTTCTTGATTATCTCCATGGCTTTTTGCGAAATATCCGAGTAATATGGAAAATCTGCAGGTAAAAACACCGCATCTGGTGTTTGACTTAGTTTTGATTTGGCAAATCTAATCGGCATTCCTGATTTTACACCGAATTTTCTTGCAATATAGTTTGCAGTAGCTATGGCGCCACTGTCGCCACCACGATCAGAAAAAATACAAACACAAACCGGTTTTGTCTTCAAAGATTGATTTCTTATTTCTTCACACTGTGCATAAAAATAGTCAAAATCAATATGAAAGACGATTCTCTCGCTCAACATCTTTTATTTATCAAAAATACTTATTACAATATCGGACTGTAGACTCTAAATACAATACAGACAATAATCAACTATGAAATATCCGCTGTCTTCAGAACAAAACGGTGTTAAAATCATACCAGAGTTAATGGAGCCAGAAAAAATGTATTATTGTTTGCATAACCAAAAGATTCTTTTGGTTTTCAAAGACGAGCATGATTTCTTAAATTGCTACGAAATAGAAGAAAAAGAGATTGTCGAAAGTGTCAAAAACTCACAAAACCCAGAAGATATCGAAAAAGTAATAGAAAATTATCTGAAAAACACAAAGTCTGAAACTTAAAATAAAAGCTAAAGAGCAAAAACGATAACTAGATTGTTATGAGCGAACAAGACAAGCCAACAGAAGCTGAAGAAATATTTGAAGAATCTCAAAAACTCAAAGAACCACACGAAGAATCTCTTTTAGGAGATGAAAAAACATCCGAAGATGATGGTGGAAAAAAGACACGCGATGTGATTTTTGTTGGCACAAAACCCATTATGACGTACGTGACGGCAACGCTCACC
>JBBIVI010000107.1:0-2566 GCA_037439825.1 Candidatus Nitrosotenuis sp.
AAACAGTGAGTCCATCTTTTTTTGGCATCGCTAAATCCAAAAGGAGAACATCTGGAACAACTTGTGAAAATTTTATTACGGCTTCATCCCCGTTTACAGCTTCGGCTACGATTTCATGGTTTCCAATTGTGAGGATGTCTTGCAGTACCAACCTAATAGCATCGGAATCGTCTGCAATCATAACTCGAGCCATATTACAAATCAACAACTACATATCTTATAGAAATTTCTATCAACGAAGAAAAATCTCATGTGTCTTTTCAATGTCTGCTTTCAACTGTTCAAAGTTGGTTGGATTTCCAGTGATTTCAGATTGCATAAAGTCACATGATTTTTTTATGCTCTCATACAATCCTGAGACAGGTGTGCCGGCAATCACCGCTTTAAGTAATTTATCAAGTAAAAATGCAATGTGCCCAATTTTATCTTGGTTCATCATTGGTGCAAGCCCTTTAATTTTGTGCACGTGTTTTTCGATTTCTACGGCTTTGCTGTTCACGGTAGTATCATCGGAGCAGTCTTGTAGTAGTGCAATGATCGAAGATATATCGTCACTTACCTCTTTTTTTGCTACGCGTAAGAATTCCTCTGACAATTACTAACAATATTTTGATCGAGCTTTTTATACCCTATCAGACTCATTGTAACTAAAATTGAAAATTATCAGCAAGACGTATTTGCTAATTGGAGTTTTGATATCCGTTGCAGTTTTCAACCTATTTGTGTTGTACAATACCCAGACATCCACCGTTGGTGAATCATATTCCATTTTACGTGCAGGCGATCTCAAAGCAAAAGTAGAAACAATTGCAAGTCTTGCAACCTCGATTGCAAGTGGGAGTGAAAGTGATCGAAGTGTTTTAGAAAAAGAGATCATGGAGTTTGACACCATACTTGACACCCTGAAAACAGGTGGCGTCGTCAGAGGCCAATCAATCACACCTATCCCAGAAGAGCTTATTTTAGAATATGACGATGTAAAGAAGTATTGGAATTCATACAGAATCGAAGCAACACAAATTCAAGTTTCGTCTATTTATGACAACGAGGTAGTAACCGCATTAAATTACGTGTTGGAGAAAAACACCGAGATGACTCTTACGACTGACTCTTTGGTCAGAGAATTAGAAGTATTGGATAGAAACTACAATAGACACAAAGAGATTGCAGAAGAATTACATGAGACTGCAAAAAGCGTAGGGCAAAACGCATTATTAATTTCAATTGGTCAAGACACGGAGAATACGAGAGAAGATCTACGGAAATCAAGAATCACATTCGAGGCAGGCCTGAGAAAGTTACTAGGGGTGTCAATTGACGATCTTGATTTGACAGGCCTAAACATAAGATCCGAGTCACTTGCACCAATACCACGGGAGAATTCACAGTCATTAGATGAGCTTGATTTGTTATGGGAAGCAGTAGCACTTAGAGTAAAGACTCTGGAAACAAAGCCTCTATACTCTGACGAGTTTGCCAAGTCATTTTCAAGCCTCAATGCACAAAGAAGATCATTGTTAGAGTCAATTGACTCACTATTAGACAAATGGAACCAAAGCAAACTACAAAAACAAAATAAAGAACAAGTCGTTACACAATCAATCATTGCCGCAGATATTGCGATTTTCGTAATAGTTCTCTTTGTAATAAGAAAATCATTGATGCCATTAGAGAGAATTACAAAAGCACTCGCACGTGTCAAAGATGGGATCTATGGAGAAAAAATCGAATATACCGCACACGACGAAGTCGGCGAACTTGCATCATCGTTTAACACAATGACTGAGACAATCATGCTTAAAGAGGAAGAAGCAAAAAAGACAGACATCGCGAAAGATGAATTTCTTGCAATGATCACACATGAATTAAAGACACCTCTTGTCCCAATTCAAGGATATGCAGACATTTTGCTTAGTGGGCATATAGGCACCCTAACAGACAAGCAGCGTGAAAGAATCGCAATCATAAAATCAAGTGCTGTGTCATTACTCCAGCTTATTTCTGATTTGCTGGATGTACAAAAACTTGAGCTTGGTCAGCTAAAAATGAAAAAAACCACAGCAAATATTCACGACACTGTAACAAAAGCAATTCAGATTCTATTGCCGCAAATTGAAGATGAAAAGATCACAGTAGAGAATAAAGTGGATCCAAACTTGAAAGTGCCACACGACGTAGAACGAATAGACCAAGTGTTAACCAATTTGATAAAAAATAGCCTAAAGGCGGTAAGGCCCAACGTAGGCGTAATTAGGATCAGCTCAGAGGAGGATCAAAATGAGGTAAGGATACTTGTAGAAGACAATGGCATAGGCATACCATATGAAAAACAATCAAAGATCTTCACAAAGTTCTACCAAGTAGATGCCTCGTTGACCAGAGAAAAAGGTGGAAGTGGACTTGGACTCTCCATCTGCAAGGGCATCATTGAAGCACATGGTGGGAAGATCAGTTTAACGAGCACACCGCAAGCTGGAACCACCATAACCTTTTCACTGCCAAAGCACGACTCGTCGTAAGATAAATCAAATAATAAAAATAAATTGAAAATAGCTCACAATCAGCT
>JBBIVI010000107.1:2594-5075 GCA_037439825.1 Candidatus Nitrosotenuis sp.
CATGACAGATTCTAAAAATACTGACTTTTACGCAACGTGCACAGAATATTTTGCTGCATTGAGAAAGCAGGGAAAAAACGATGATGCCTTTGAAGACGAGTTTTACTATACAATGCCGATGATCTCAGGACTCAACTGAACCGTCAGACATTAACGCTATTAATGCGGTTTTCAATGGCATAGTGTGTTGCAGGATACTGCGGAAAAAGCAATCAAATTTGCATTAAAGTACGGAAGTACGTATTGCGATGCAAGGGCCGAAACAATACAAAAACAAGGCGTCGTAGTAGAAAATGGCCAAACAGAACACGCCATATCAAGATACGATCACGGCATTGGCATTAGAGTACTTTGTGATGGAGCATGGGGGTTTTTTTCCACTTCTGATCATACCAAAATCGAGCAAGGTGTAATCGATGCCATAAAAGCTACAAAACATTATGCTGTAACAAAGAAAGTTAAGACAAAACTTGCAGAAACACCAACCAATCAAAAAAAGATAACATACAAAGTAAAGACAAAGCCGACCATGGAAGAAATATACAAACTAACATTTGAATGTGATAAAATAATCAGAGACAACCGAAAAATCACGAAAAGTGCGGTAGCTGCATCAATTGTTGATAATTCAAAGTACTTTGTTAATAGCGATGGAACAAAAATTCACCAAGTGTATTCTGATGTCACAATGGATTTTACTGCAACTGCACATGAGTCAGGCCTGACTCAATCCATAAGTACCACCGAGGGCGGTAGAGGTGGTTTGGAAAAACTGATTGATGAAACCGACATATTTACTATTTCAAAAGAGATATCCGAAAAAGCTGTAAAGCTTCTTGAAGCTAAAGCGCCAAAAGAGGAAAAAACCACAATAGTCATGAATCCAGATTTTGTTGCACTTTTGACACATGAGATTTTGGGACATCCATCGGAAGCAGACAGAGTTTTGGGAAAAGAGATGGCGTGGGCAGGGGGAGCATGGTGGTCCGGCA
Source organism: Candidatus Nitrosotenuis sp. (assembly GCA_037439825.1). Taxonomy (GTDB): domain Archaea; phylum Thermoproteota; class Nitrososphaeria; order Nitrososphaerales; family Nitrosopumilaceae; genus Nitrosotenuis. Next base: position 3,587 of record JBBIVI010000107.1, read on the forward strand.
TGCTTGGACAGAAGATAGGTTCAGACGTGTTAAATGTAATTGACGATCCCACCATACAAGGTAGCCTAGGTTGGTACGAATATGATGATGAAGGTACAAAATCAAAAAGAAAACAGCTCGTAAGGAATGGCAGACTCACAGAGCATATGCATAGCCGTGAGACTGCAAGTGTTTTTGGCGTAGAGCCAAACTCCAGCATGAGAGCAACGTCGTATTCATTTATGCCTCTAATCAGAATGGCGTGTACTTGCATAGAGAAAGGTGATTGGGATCCACAAGAGATGATTAAAGATGTAAAACACGGATATCTTGTCTCGAATATGAAAGTGCCTTCAATAGATATGCGGAGATACAATTGGAGCATATCATGTCAATACGCTAACAAAATAGAGAACGGTGAAGTAGGCGAACTTTTAAGAGACACGATTGTTGTTGGAATGGCACCTGAATTTTTTAACTCAATTGATGCATGTGGTAAAGATTTTACGGTAAGGCCAATCACAAATTGTGGAAAAGGAGATCCTATGCAGCAAATGAGGATGGGTAATGGTGGACCTTCCATACGAGGAGTTGCCACAATAAAGAGCACCTAAAATGAACAACTTGGAAAAGATCAGAAAGCAAGTAGTTGTTTGCACCAATTGTGAGTTGTGCAAGACGAGGACAAACGCAGTACCTGGCAAAGGTAGCCCCAATGCGCAAATAATGTTCATAGGTGAAGCTCCAGGTAGAACGGAGGATTTGAGAGGAGAGCCATTTGTTGGTGCAGCTGGTAAAAAATTGGATACATTGTTGGAAAATAATGGGATTTTACGCGAATCTGTATACATTACAAATGTGGTCAAATGTAGGCCGCCAAACAATCGCATCCCTACCTTGGATGAACAACAGGCCTGTAGTGAGTATCTTAAAGCTGAAATCGAGTTCATAAATCCAAAGGTAATCTGTGTTTTGGGTAACACTGCGTGTAACTCAATTTTGGGTCAAGGTGACATTACGAAAAACCATGGACAGATTGTCGAAAAAAACGGCAGAACATACTTTCTTACATTCCATCCAGCTGCAACCATCTACAATCAACAATTGTATTCACTGATGGAACAAGACATACGACTGCTAAAGAAATTGATTGGAAAGAAATGACTTTGAATTCCAGATTGCAAAGAGAGTTTTATGCTCAAGATACAGTAAAGGTTGCTCGTCAGCTATTGGGAAAAATACTTGTTCGCAGGATTGGCAGGCGTGTTGTTTCTGGAATCATAACCGAGACTGAGGCCTACAGATACTCAGACGATCCCGCAAGCCACGCATATAGGAATCTTACAGAAAGAAACAAGGCGATGTTTGGTGAGGTAGGATATGCATATGTGTATTTTACCTATGGTATGCATTATTGCATCAATGCAGTAGCAAAAAGCAAAAGTTACAAAGCTGGTGCCGTGCTGATTCGTGCACTAAAACCATACGAAGGAATAGACATTATGATTAA
>JBBIVI010000108.1:0-5060 GCA_037439825.1 Candidatus Nitrosotenuis sp.
AATAAATTGTGTGAATAACGAAAAAAGGTTTCTAATAGTTGGAATAGTAGCTGGATGCATAGCACTGGTTGCAATATTTGGTTATGCGACTCTAGGTTATGTTAGACAATTCAATATCTTTTGGCCTGAAGAGGTAAGACAAACATTGGAATTTCAAACACTTGAAGGTCGCACAGTTGTGATGGGAACGGTAGGAAATGGAGGCACAAATCCAGAACTTGTGATGCGAACAGGTGATTATTCCTATATAATAACTGTGATAAACAAGGACACAAAACCACATCAGCTGTACGTCGATGGTGTAGATCTAAAGGCAAAACTACTTGAACCTAATGAAAGTGACAAAATAATTATGCACAGCAAAAACGAGGCAACATTCAATTATTATGACATAGCAGATGGAAAAGAATTTCTTGGCACCATTCGCGCAGTACATGTAACTTTAATTGAATAAGTTGCACAGCAAAACAGAGGAAATCTAAATTGATATCGATAATAGGTAGTGGCAAAGTAGGTTCTGCAATTGCATTTTTGTGCTGCTCAGTAGGCCTTGACGATGTAGTTTTGATAAATCGCACTGAAAAAAAGGCAATAGGTGAAGCACTTGATATCTCAAATGCAATTCCTGCGTTATCTCGTATATCAATTAGTGGAACAAATCAGTACTCAAAAATTGGTGGCTCCGATGTGGTGGTGGTAACTGTAAGTAGTGGCATGCAGGTAATGAGCAGAACCGAAAAGATGCATGACCAAGCTATTTTGGTTAGAATGATTGCAAAAGAGATAGCCAAATACGCTCCCCAAGCAAAAGTGCTCATGGTTACAAATCCGGTTGATGTTCTGACTTATGTAGTGCAAAAAGAAGGGAATCTACCACCACAAAATGTCATCGGCGTTGCCTCTAATCTTGATTCCAGCAGACTTAGGTATGTTATATCACAAGAGCTTGGTGTAAATCAGTCACAAATTACTGGTGCAATTGTATTGGGCGAGCACGATGATTCCATGGTGCCAATATTTTCTTACACAAAAGTCAACGGGAAACCTATTTCAGAGATGCTGGATGAACAAAAAAAGGCCAAGATTACATCAGAAGTAAGAAATTACTGGAAATATCTGCGAGACTATAAGGGACATTCCGTGTTCGGAATCGCAAAAAACACCTTTGATATCATAAAATGCATCATAGCAAACGAACCACTTGATGTTGTAGCATCCACTTTACTTTTAGGACAATACGGAGTCTCGGATGTCTGTATGGGTGTGCCACTCACCGTAAATAAATCAGGCGTCGTCAAGATTCAACAAATTAAACTCACACTAGATGAAGAAAAGTCTCTTAAACAATCAGCATCTATTGTAAAAAACAACATTGCCAAAACCATGGAATTTCTGAAAATTAGGCAATAATCTGAGCCACTAATCTCTGAAGTCCAAGTACTCTGTGAACAGCTATGCTTGTAGTTCTAGAAAACTCGTTAGCATCCAAATCTAGCAAGTCTTTTGCAATCATCAACTTGTTTTTCACAAATACATCAAGCTCTGCTCTGGTGGGACCAAGTATGGTGATAGGGTACAATTTTTTGTCTTCAATCATTTTTTCTAAACCTGCTCCTACAGGGTATTTCCATGACAAAATTTTTTGTCTAATACAAGTAGCATATGTAATTACATCATCTGAGACTTTAGTATTGCACACAAGCATTTCGCCATCAAACTTGTCTACAAGATCTAAAAACCTAGCATGCGTGTACAATGATTCTTTGAGTCCTGTATATCTACCTGGCATATTGTGGTATTTACATTCAACAAGCCATCTCTTTTCAAGCAATTCCAAAGCTAGATCTATTTCATGTTTGACACACCTTCCTTGGAACACTGCGCCAATTGATTTTATTTTGTATCCAAAATGCTCAAGAATCTGACCAACATAGGTTTCAAATGAAAATCCAGCCGGACCCATTCTCATTATTGATTCTTTTAAGCGGTATCGTTGTCTTATTGCAGCACCGCCACGTTTTGATAATAAGTGTAACACAATCCTGTAGATCTCTTTTGTAGTTGTCCCATAATGAATCATTGATTGAACCTGTTTTGATATCTGCTTTGCAACTCCTGGTTGTACGCCTGCTCGAATACACGTAAACTCTACCTTTTTTGGATCAAACGGTACTTTGTGGCCGTTTGCTTTTGTAATTATGATCTTTTTCAATGATTCTAATACATTGGTGGTGGTTGATTAGGTATTTGTCCAGATGGTGTAGATGAGGTTCTTGATACTGCAACCACATTGTCTATTCGTAGTATCATGTTTGCAGTCTCTGTAGCTGACTTGATAACTTGTTCTTTTACTCGTAGGGGTTCAAGAACATCTATCTTTTCTATGTCTCCAATTACGCCGTTTATCACATCGACTCCGGTATATCTTTGACCCGCGCTTTGCTTTGCTCTAAGCTGAGTTATGGCATCAATTGGGTTCATACCTGCATTTCTTGCAAGAGAAAGAGGAATCGCTTCAAGCGCTTCTGCAAATTTTTCTACTGCAAGCTGTTCTCTTCCAGATAATGATTGTGCCCACACTCTGAGCTTGGCAGCCGCATACGCTTCTGGTGCTCCTCCACCAGGAACAAAATAAGGGTTTTCTACCACATCTTTGACCACCATCAAAGCATCATGAACTGCTCTATCTACTTCGTCAACTACCCTTTGTGAGCCGCCTCTAATAAGAAAGGTTACCGCTTTTGGATTTTTACAGTCTTCTACAAACGTCCAATTATCTTCCTCGATTTGTTTTTCCTCAACATTTTGTGCAAGACCAAGATCCTTTTCTGTTAGATCTTCAACGTTTCCAACTATTCTTCCACCGGTAGCTTTTGAGAGCTTAGCCATATCGCTTTCCTTGATTCGTCGAACAGCTAGAATTCCTGCTTTTGCCAAATAATGTTGAACTATTTCATCAATTCCTTTCTGACAAAGTACAACGTTGGCACCAGTTCTTGTTATCTTTTCAACCATTTCCCGAAGAATTTGGTTTTCTTCTTCCATGAATGATTTTATCTGATTTGGGGTAGAGATGTTTATTTTGGCATCGAATTCTGTTTTTTCTATCTCCAGTGGTGCTGATATTAGTGCGATTTTTGCATTTTGAATCTTTTTCGGCATGTTATTGTTGACAACTTCCTTATCAAGCACTATGCCATTGATGAGGGTGCTATCTGAGATGGAACCTCCAGTCTTTTTTTCTACCTTTACATTACTTATAGTTACCTTGTTTTCGTCGTTCTTTTTTTCCATCACTGCATAAACTGCCTCGACTACGATTTTTGCAAGATCTGCAGCTTCTATTGCAACAAGCTTTGTTAACATGGACGTACGCGCAATCTTCTCTAGCGTTTGTTTGTCGTTGACATCTATTTTCTTTGCAATCTCTGACAAAAATGATATTGCTTTCCTTGAAGCTTTTTTGTATCCATCAGCAATTATGACTGGATGTATGTCATTGTCAATTAGTCCTTCTGCTTTCTCGAGTAGTGCGCCTGCAATCACAACAGCAGAAGTTGTTCCATCTCCGACCTCACTATCTGTCGCCTTTGCTACTTCGACCATCATCTTTGCTGCAGGATGCTGTACATCTATTTCCTTTAGAATGGTTGCACCATCATTTGTAATTGTTATGTCTCCAATAGAGTCAACCAACATCTTGTCCATGCCGCGTGGGCCAAGACTAGATGAAATTATTTCCGCAATTATCTTTGCAGCATTAATGTTATTTTTTTGTGCATCACGTCCTCTTGATTGCTTTGAGCCTTCTTTTAGTACTATTACTGGAATCCCATCAGAGGTTGTTTGCAGGCTAGCCAATGTAAAAAAAAACTCAAAATTGTATTTATGGAATAATGATAAATCTCAATCTTGAGAATTTCATCATTTATCAAAGATGAAAATTGACTGTAAATAGTATATACGTTTGAAATCCATCACTAATCGATGGTAAGACAAGCTGTTTGGATAGGAATAACAATTGGTGTGTTCTTTGCAGGGATTGGAATAGGATATGTTATTCTACAAAATATATCCACACCTAGTTTTATGCAGATGACTCCTCAACAAATGATGAACGATCCAAACTTTAGACAGCAAATGATGACCCACTGGAAACAAAACCCACAGACCATGGATGATTGGATGAACCAGATGATGGCAGATCCACAGTTGATGGAACAAATGCATGATATCATGATGCGTGATCAAGCCCACATGAAGCAAATGCATCAAATGATGCAGGACAATCCACAACATATGCAGCAGATGACACATATGATGGGCTCACACATAGCAGACATGATGATGAACGATCCTCAGATGCGACAACAATTGACAGATTCTATGGTTAGACACCAAGAATTAATGCAAGAATTGATGAATAATCCACAATTTCAACAAAACTGGCTTGAACCAATGATGAATCAAGATATGAGTTCTATGGGAAGATCTGGCATGATGGGTGGGCAAATGATGATGTACATCAATCAACAAAAAGAATGAAGTTCTACAAAAAATAGATAAAATCGAAGATTTACTTGATAAGGTTTCATCCAAGTACAACGCAGGTGATTCTGTTGGCGCATTATCACTTGCTACTACTGCATATTTGGAAAATTATGAATATATTGAAGGAGCTATTGCCGCAAATGACAACGCCCTTATGGAAAAAGTCGAACTTATGCTTAGAAGAGATCTACGACATGCAATAAACACGGAACAGCCTGCAGCAGACGTTGACGCCAAGATAGACTATATCAAAGAAGAACTAGAAAAAATAAGAGTACTCTTTCAGTAGACAGTCAATTTAATTATCATCATTGAATTTTCCTTAATCATTATTAATTTGCTAAATGGTGAAACTGCAGTATGAAGTGGCACTTTGACGATTTTATCTATGGCGCATTTGATGGGGCTGTAACGACCTTTGCAGTTGTCACAGGGGCTGTGGGTGCATCACTTTTACCTGTGGTTGTAATCATACTCGGATTTGCAAATCTGTTTGCTGATGGTTTTTC
>JBBIVI010000109.1:0-5028 GCA_037439825.1 Candidatus Nitrosotenuis sp.
GTTGCCATCTGTTGCCTGAGCCATTCTGAGCTTGTTACCATTAACGGTAACGTCAGGTTCACCTTTTGCCTCGTCAGTATCTTTGATATCACTATCAATCACAACTACTTCGATGACCATTGGTCCTGAGAAGTAGTTCTGGAATTGAGAGTTTTCAGCCGATACGAACAAGTTTGCATTTGCTGCTGCTGCTTGCTGCATTGTGCTTGGAGCAAATGCAGTAAAAGCTGCAGCTAGCATAATAGTCATTAATGTAAGACTAGTTAGTTTACGTCCTATCTCGTTGTTCATGTTATTGATTTTCAGTTCGAAAATCAGTATATAAGATTAATGGACAATTTATCCACAATTCCACGCTTTTTTGAATAAATTTTAGGCATGAATTGCTTCTGATCGATTTTTTTGATCGCATCTTGTAAAATTTACATTTCAGAAGGCGATTTTGGTGTATTTAGAGCCTTTCTTTGACAAAGTCAATTGATTTGACTGGGGACGGATCCGTATTATTCAGTATGGCATAATAAATAGACGCATAGTCAAGAAGATAGATCAGAGATACAAGCTTGGTAAGAATGCTACCTTCTGGCGACACTACCTGCCTGTAGTCTATGTGGTTTTTCTCAAAGTATTCTTTGAATATTGTCCATCTTTCTTTTGTTTTGACATAGTCGTCTTTGCCTTGCAATAAAATGGGCTTTACTTGTGATGGTTTTTCCCATGATACTATACCATTGTGGGATGCTTCGATAACATCCTCAATTATTGCATGGGTTTTTGCGTTTTCTTGCAGTGAGCTTTTGAATCTAACCGCTGCTGCCTGCAGACCCCACGGATAATAAATCATGGGAATCCCAGAAAGCCAATTAGCTAAATCAAGTGAAGGGTTTGTTTTTGAGAGATTTGAGGAGTTGATTTGTTTTGAGAGATTTTGTAGTTCAGTGATTGATTCTGTGATGTCTTGTTTGTTGATTGGGATTATGGAATTCAGTGTGCCAAGAATTGAATAAGCATAGTTAATAAATGAAGCCCGCGATGAGTGAATTTTTTGTACTTGCCTGAATTCTATTTTGTGTTTTGTGCAGTATTGTTTCATTTTTCCGCCAGATGAAAATGCAATCACGTTGCAATCAAGATTTGTTACAGAATCCAGAACCGTAAGAGTTTCGGCCGTGTTGCCTGAAATACTTGTAGCAACTACAAGTGTATTTGAATCAACGGTTTTTGGCAGAACGTATCCTTTGACTAAACTTACATGTATGTCGGTTTTTGACAAAATCGAAGAAAACAGATCACCTATTGCACCAGAACCACCCATTCCTGCAAATACGATGTGATCTATGTCCTTGTAATCTATTGGATTGTGTTTTTTGTTATACGAGTCTGCTGCGATCTTTGCCCATTTGTCATAAATTCTGTACATTCCTTCTCTGTCAATTTTATTCATTGCCAAAACGTCAAGCATTTAGAGTGTGAACATATTGTTATAATATATGACTTTCATTGTGAGAGGTTCTGTAGGCTTGACGTAGGATTAATACTCAAATGGTTGCCACTGTTAAACACAAATTTTGGATCATTTATATATACAGATATGTATATAAATATCAGAATAAATGGCCTCAAAAACAATAATGATCTCTGAAAAAGCCTACGAAATACTGAAAAGAAAAAAGAGACCGGGTGAGTCATTTACAGATGTAATAATTCGACTTGGCTCAGAAAAAGGGAGTGTTGCAAACTTGTTAGAGTATATCAAAAGCAAAAATTTTGAACCAATTAGTGAAGACACAGCAAGACGTATGAAGGAGGCAAGTAAAGAATTTAGAAAGAACTTCAAGCTTCGCAATGTACGGCTCTGACCAATCATGGTGTGTTTTGATACAGACTTTCTCATAGCATTCTTGCACAACGACTACGACGCAGTAAAGAAGCTAGAATATCTGATGACAAAACACAACACCACAGCTATGACTACGATGATTAATGCTGCTGAATTGTGGAAGGGAGTATATCGCTCAAAAGACAAACAAAAAGAGATCTCCAAAGTAAAATGGTTGCTTGACTCTTTGGAATTACTTACACTAGATTATGAATCGGCAAGAATGGTAGGCGAGCTGGATGTGGACACAAGGACAAATCCTATAGGCGAGTCGGATCTTCTTATAGCAAGTATTGCAATCGTAAACAACCAAACATTGATTACAAGAAACAAAAAACACTTTGCTAAAATTCGAGATTTACAGGTAGAAGCATGGTAGCAGATTAACTGGTCAGACTAGGTTTGCATCTTGTGCTTTAGCAGTTTTTTATATAGTATGATTGCATCGTTCTCATCTTTTGGTCCTACGATGACAGCCGAGCCACGCTTCATAAAACTAACAGACAAGTCATTTGTCCTCATAGATAGGCCAAGCTCGCCTTGATTTTCCACTCGGAATTGCAGATCCTTTGCAAGGTTTGTTATCTTTTCAACATCGATTTCGAATTTCTGAGTTGGAGTAATTGAAAAGGTACGCTTACCCCTGTTTCTTCCACATAATTCCTCTATTATGAGTTCTTGTTTTGGTGCGGATTCGATTTTTCCAGTACCGCATACAGGACATTCGTCTGCTCTAAAGGTTTTAGTTGTAACAAAATCCAGATTTTCAAGATCGATGTGTAGGATTTTGTCTGAAAGGCTTGGTTTTTTGCCAATAATTATCTTAACTGCCTCTGCTACTTCAATGCCTCCAACTATCGACAGTATGGATGGATGTACCCCCTCGATGCTGCATGTGGGCATTGAATCCTCATCTAGTGCTGGAAACATGCAACAGTAACACGCTGATTGTTTTGGCAAAATTGTAAATACCTGTCCAGATACTCCCACTGCAGCCCCGGTTACAAATGGAATGTTTTTTTCAACACATGCCTTATTGAGCGCATATCTTGCGTTTACACTATCTAGTGCGTCAATTACTACATCGCATCCTTCTACTGCATCAAGTGCTGTGTAATCGTTGATCGATATTGCAAGAGCCTCAATTTCTACATCAGGATTTAGTTTCCTTAGTTTCTTTGCTGCAACTTCTACTTTGATCTGACCAACATCTGACTCGTCAAACATCGTCTGCCTGTGCAGATTTGATAGCTCTATTACATCTCTATCAATTATTCGCAGCTTTCCAAGTCCCATTGCGACAAGTCGTGTGGTAATTGGGTTGCCAAGGCCTCCCACTCCGACTACACAGACCTTGGCCGCTTTGAGCTTTAGTTGACCTTGGTATCCTATCTCTTCTAGCATGATCTGTCTTGAATATCTATCCAAGTCTTTGCTTGAAAGCTCAGAGCCGCCAGCTACTGCAGGCAGGATATAGATTTCATCACCGTCTTTTAATTCTGTATTCATTCCCCCTGAGAATCTTGCATTTTTGCCGTTGATGTAGATGTTGATTAGTGAACGCGGTGTGCCGTCATCATTTAGGACGCGTCGCTTAAAGTCATCACCCATGTTTTGAGATACTTGATTAAAAGAATCCAAAAGCGAGTTTGCAGATATTTGGAGTTTTTTTTCTCCACCACCTTTGTTTAGTACTGACGGAATAGTAAATGTGATGTTTGCCAATTACTTTACCACCGCAGATACTGCAGCCAAGTCTGCCCGTATAACTTCTGGTTTTTGAAGTACTTCCATGAGTGATTCTGTTGCTTTTAGGCCGTTTCCTGTTACATAGCAAATTGTGGTGTCGTTTTTGTCTATTTTGCCGTCCTCTACCATCTTTTTGAGAACTGCGACTGAGACCCCTCCTGCCGGTTCTGTAAAGATTCCTTCGGTTTTTGCTAAAAGTAATATGGCATCAAGAATTTCTTTGTTGTTTGATTCTTCTGCAAATCCATGGTATTGTTTTAGTCTTTTGAGTACGTATCTTCCGTCGCCAGGATCTCCGATTGCAAGGCTTTTTGCAATTGTATCTGGGTTTTCTACTGGAATTACCTCGGTTGAATTATTTTTGAATGCATCAACTATTGGCGCACATCCATGTGGTTGTGCTGCATGAACATGCATTGGAGACACATCTTTTAGTAGTGATATGCTTTGCAATTCTTCAAATCCTTTACAGATAGCATTAAGCATTGCGCCACTTCCCACCGGCACTATAAGCTGGTCTGGTACCTGCCAGTCAAGCTGTTCTGCTACCTCATACGCAAGTGTTTTTGATCCTTCCACATAGTATGATCTCATGTTGATATTTACGATTCCAATTCCTTTGCTGTCGCCGATTTGAGCGGCAATGCGATTTGCATCATCATATGTTCCATCAACTGCGATAAACTTTGAACCATACGCTAATGCTTGTGCAATTTTTGCATGTTCAATATTACTTGGTGCAAACACATAACATGGAAATCCACCTTTTGCTGCATGTGCTGCAGTAGCGGATGCAAGATTCCCAGTTGACGCGCACCCTACAGCAGATAAACCAAATTCTTTTGCTTTAGATACTGCTACACCGGCAGGCCTGTCTTTGAATGAAAATGTTGGGTTTACAGAATCGTTTTTTATGTATAGATTGTTGAGTCCAAGTTCTTTTCCAAGTTTTTCTGCTTTGATTAGTGGCGTCATGCCAGCGTGAATGCTTACAATGTTTGATTTTGATTCTATTGGCAATAGTTCGAAATATCTCCAATACGTGTGTTCTCTGTTTGCAAAAGTATTTTTTGAAATGGCTGAAAATTGATATTTTACGTCCAGTGGTCCAAAGCACTCATCACAGATATACTTGAATGTGGACTCGTACTCTTTTTTGCACTCTCTGCACTGTAGAGATATTTTTGTCATGAAAAACTCGTTACAAAATTCATAGTTAAAATGTCCTAATATCAAGTTTAGTATTACTTAACTTTGGAGGCTAAAAATTTAATAATAGTTAACTAGGGCTTTTTCCCTTATACTTAACCAATGTTACACAAGGTTTTTTAACTTTTTTAGTGGAGAGAAGACCACCGGTTTTAACCGGTGGATGAATCGCCTGCTGTTGACGGATGTAC
>JBBIVI010000110.1:0-4980 GCA_037439825.1 Candidatus Nitrosotenuis sp.
GCGGTCAAGGAAGCAGGAAGAGGCTGCCGGACTTGTCTGGGAGTAGTTCACTAGATTTTTTACCGCTGCCTTTTCGGTCAATTCGATAGCACCATTTTTAATATCCTAACGAAACTGGTAACTTGTTGTCTTTAAGGACTCTTCTAGTACTGTCCGCAGTATTGTTCTCATTTAACGCGGCTTTTGCCCAGCACCACGGAGGCGAAGCAGCACCCCCAATAAGCTTTGGCAACAAGCAGGTCACCGTGGCCACTTGGCTTGAACCGGCGGACTTTGATCCCACAAAACATTCGATGGCAACACTCAAGGCAAGATTCTACGACAGCCAGACCAACATCAACATAGAAAAGGTAACTTATAGAATTCAGATCTTTTCTGGAGAATCGCTCTTAGCATCACAAATGTTCTATGACAGTGATGGTGAGCTCCACGTAAGAGTTCAACCAAACTCAGAGTGTGCAGAAAAAGAACTCTGGCGATGCACCAAATACGATGGTGACAAAGACCCCGTTGTGCCAAGTGCATTAACATCTTCTGCTACGAGCATCCCGGTAATGAGGGGTCCAGTTTTTGACAAAAGTGGTGTGTATACAGTCAAGGTATCAATCATTGGAGCTACAAATCCAAAAACACAAACAGCCGAAGACATCAACTTTGAAACCAACATCAATATTGCACACGAGCAAAAATTCTCACTTAAGACATCATCCGGTCAAACTCCAGTCACAGTGAAAGCGTTTTCTGACAAGCTTACGAGTCTCCAGTTTTCCGAATCAACAAACACGTTATCATTTGAGATGCCCTTCCACTGGGAGCACACAGAACATACCAAGCTTGTAAGAAACGACATAGAAATCCCAAAAAGCTTCGCACCATTTCAAAACGTAAATAGCTTCAAAGGCACAATCAACGGTGTTCCGATTTTTCCAAAAGACATACACTTTGATCCATATTCAAGCAAAGATACAAACATAATCCATTTCCTTATCACAAATGAAGAGCTCAAAATTCTCAAAAATAAAATTGGTGATGAGCACATCATGTTTGTAGAAATAACACCAGATACCAGCAATGCAATAAAATCTACAAATGTCAGGTTTTCAAACGGCTATCAGGCCACAATCTCATACGATTCAAGATATGGTGCGAGCAAAGATGTCCAGTTTACAATTGCTTTCTTTGAGCCATCAGGCTCACTTGCAAAAGAGATCAGGTACGCATACAGCGTAAAAGATTCTACAGGAGACGAATTCATAGTAAACACAGGCAGCAATGCAAATCTCATTGGAATATCCGTACCGAGCGGAGTTGACTCTAGACTGATCACAATCCCATCTAAGGGAAGTTACACATTTCAGATCGTTCTGGTGGGGAGGGGTTTGATTGACTTTGATCAGTTTGTTCCAGCAACCATGCAATTCGAAATAAACGAGCCAAAACCACAAGCTGCATCACAAACAAAGCCGGCGCAATCTGCCATTCCAAACTGGATTAGAAACAACGCCAAGTGGTGGGCAGACGGCACAATTGGTGACACAGATTTTGTCCAAGGAATTCAATTCTTGATAAAAGAAGGAATCTTGAAGATACCGCCAACCACAACGGATAAAGCTGTTACCTCAAGCCAGATCCCAGATTGGGTAAAAAACAATGCCAAGTGGTGGTCTGAGGGTACAATCACAGATGATGACTTTGTAAAAGGAATCCAGTTTTTGGTAAGCCAAGGAATAATCCAAGTTTAGCAGAATTGTTTTTCAAAAAACACAAACAACTAATTTTTAATTAAATCCGAAAATCTCTTTTATGATATCACAAAAAGCCACATCTAACGAAACGTGGGTAACCTGTAACAAATGCAAAGAACAGGTAAGTCTTTCGTCACTAAACGTAACGATATACAAACAGAATTGGTACCATCTATCATGTTGGAAAAGTCTTGTAGGCAAATTCTAAGCCAACAATTTCAAATTTTTTGTTCTCAGGCCTGAGAATCAACCGCTTTCATAAATTTGAGATCCGTTTAGGTCTTGAAGGTATAAAAAAGGGAGGAAGGAGGAAAGCATCGTTGAAAAAAATCGAGGCAATAATTCGTAGATCCAATCTGCCAGCGGTAACAGCAAGACTGCAAAATCTTGGCTGCATTATAGTGGACAAGCGTAACCTTGAGGACGGCACGGTTCTTGATTCTCAAAAAGGCTCAAAGGCAGGTTCAACAGGAATTAGATCAATTCCGCTTTCAAAAATCGAACTAGTTGTTCAAGACAAGGACGCACGCGGTGTCATTGAGGTTATTTCAAACGAATCTGGAGTCTCATCAAAACCAATTGGTAAGATCTTTGTTTCAGAGATGACTGAGGTTGTAGATATGAAGACCTTCGAGTCAGAAAAAGATCTTGAAACCCAAACCGGCTCGTTTTTGAATATGCCACTCAAACCAAGCAGAAACAGACTGGTATCTTTGCAAAAACACACCCTAGCACGAATTGAAAGAATCTATGAAGAAAACAAAGAGACTTTGATGGTAAACTATAGAATTAGATCGTTTAATGATTTTGTCAACCATTGTGTTGCAACACACCTCAAGACCATTGAAAGACAGCTCAGGCATCCAGAGCTAATCTACGAAGATAAATTCTAAATTACAGACTCGCCTTCGTTTCCAGAAGCAATATCTATGGCTCTTAAAATAGGAGAGACAAAGATCTTGCCTACCGTTGCGTTTTGTTTTATTATGCTTATGACCTCTTCTTCTTTTGTTTCAGGGATGATTACCTGCACAACATACTTGTCTGAAAACTGGGGAACAAATATTTCAGTTCCTTTTGATGCGTGAATTTCAGGCGGTGGGTTTTTACCACGACCTCTCATCTTTGTGACTGTAAGGCCACCTATCTTGATTTTCTTTAATGCCTCGCTGATTGGCATGACGTCGTTTTTTCCAAGTACGGCCTCGATCTTTATCATTTGTTTATTCTAACTGCTTCTCACAAATATTGTTTTCATAAATTGTATGACATTTGTATATCAATTTGCTAGCTGATCTCGTTACCATTATTAACAATGACTCAATCTATCTGACTGATGCCAATAGACTCGGGAGATACTGCATGGATTCTGATTGCAGGAAGCTTGGTATTGTTGATGATTCCGGCACTGGGTCTTTTTGAGGCAGGTCTATTGCGAAGAAAGAACACAGTCTCGATTTTCATGCAAATCTTTACTGGACTTGCCCTCCTGAGTGTGATGTGGTTTATCTTTGGATTCAGTCTGGTTTTTGGTCCTGATACAGGCGGAATAGCAGGAAACTTAGATTATGTGTTTTTAAAAGGAGTTCCATGGAATGACTCTTTGCAGTTTGCACCAACTATTCCCGGGGTTTTGTTTGCAAAGTTCCAGCTAATGTTTGCAGCAATTACTCCATTGCTTTTGACTGGAACGATTGCGGAGAGAATGAAATTCTCGTCGTTTTTGTTATTCATTGGAGCTTGGTCTGTTCTTATCTATTACCCACTTACGCACTGGATATGGGGAGGTGGCTGGCTTGGCAAGCTGGGCGTATTTGACTTTGCTGGAGGCATAGTGATTCACACAAGCGTTGGCATGGGTGCACTAGCAGCTGCACTTGTTTTGGGAAGAAGGAAGAATTATGGTCCTGCAATAATGGTTCCACACAGTATACCAATTGCAGTCTTGGGCTCATCACTTTTATGGCTTGGTTGGTTCGGATTCAACGCAGGTAGTGCCTTGTCCTCGGGCGGTGTTGCAGGAAATACCGTAATTGTCACTCACATGGCGTCTTCTATATCTGCGCTTATTTGGGTGGGACTGTCATGGATGAGAACCGGTAAACCCAGCGTCGTAGCTGCAATAAACGGTGCAATTGCAGGCCTTGCTGGAATCACTCCAGCTTCAGGTTACGTTAGTGTAGAACACTCATTTATCATAGGTATTGCAATAGGACTCGCATCCTACTGTGGTGTGTTGCTAATCAAAGACAGACTCAAAATAGACGATGCCCTTGATGTAAGCTCCGTTCACGGAATCGCAGGAATCATCGGGTCTTTATCCATAGGAATATTTGCATCTGCTGCAATCAATCCTGGAGGACCAGACGGTTTGCTATTTGGTAATCCAACACAACTGGCAATACAGGCATTTGGAGTAGCTGTGGCAGCAGGACTGGGATTTGGAGGCACATATGCGATACTTAAGGTGATCAAATTCCTAATCGGCATACGTGTCTCAAAAGAGGTAGAAGAGGTAGGACTGGATCTTGGAGAACATGCAGAGCAGGCATATGCTGATGAGGAAGAATTCAAACTAGATGAGGAAGAGTATTCCAAGACGCACAAGCAGACGAATCCTCAATGATTTATCAGATCAGATTAATTTCTACAATGGATTAAACAACTGACTAATTTTTGACTGTTAACGCCGCATAGATTAAACAAATTTACAGTTTATCAGAAAGACATCTTATATTTTCAGCCATGTATTGACGGGCAATGTCTCAAAGAAGAATACACGAACAAGTGTATTCAAGGAACAGAAAATACGCTCTATTACTTGCGATAACGGTTGCCGCAATAGCAACAACTGTGATGACTCAGGCATACGCACAACAAATTGAAGACGGCATGGACGGTTACGTCGTAAGGGGAACCGGAATTGATACTGGCAACCCAAATGAATGCTGGTATGAAACAGAGCCTGGATCTGGCACGTTCGTACCTTGCATGATCGACACTGGCGATACAGCATGGATGCTTGCTGCAACATCTCTGGTCTTATTCATGACTCCAGGTGTTGCTTTCTTTTATGGTGGTCTTGCAAGATCAAAGAATGCAGTAAACGTAATTGGCATGACTTTCATTGTGATGGGCCTAATCTCGGTTCAGTGGGTACTGTGGGGATATTCCTTGGCATTTGGTCCAAACACATCGGATGCAAACAAATTCATGGGTGCACTAGATTATGTCG
>JBBIVI010000111.1:0-4945 GCA_037439825.1 Candidatus Nitrosotenuis sp.
GGTGCAAAAAAAGCAGTTGGAATAGATATCGATAGGCTCAAAATTGCAGAAGCCGAAAAGCTTCTCAAAAAAGATCTGTGTGCAGACCTAAGATGCCAAAACATAACGGATTCTGATTTAAGTGATGCAACCATGATTCTTTTTTGGTTTTCCGACACCAGCATTATAGAAAAGATGTTTGAAAGATTCCAAAAATTAAAGCCGGGCTGCAAAATCATTACAATATTTGATCCGCTTCCCGGCATCTTGCCACAAAAGGTAAGCTTTCCGTATCTTTTATTCCAAGTTCCATTCAAGCCTGCAAAAGATCTCAAAGAGCAACTTCTTGCCATATTTGAGACAGAGTGCATAGATTTTACTACGGCCTGGGAGTTTGCAGAAAGATACACAAAGGCAATAGGCTCACCAGATGCCGGAAACGACAGATTCTTGACCATACTACAAACTATGATGATCTGGATTAATGCAAGGAACCTAGGTCTGTCATGTACAAAAGAGATACCATCTCCAGTCAAGGCATACATAGAGATCTTGCAGAATTTCTTTAACATCGAGGTAAGTCACCTCATAAAGCAGTGAACCTTTTATTTTGAGGACTGCTAAACAGTACAGTGAACGGAAGAATAAACATCAACGTATCTGCAACAGATTACGACAAGACTAGCAAGGAGATAACAAACACGCTTTCAGGCCTTGAAGAGATGGTTCATGAGACGGACGGATTTGTAGTGACTGATTCTGAGTTTGCCTTTGGTTGGCATTTCTATGTAGTTTCTGTGCGCCATGATTTGGTGCAAAAGCTATCAGACCAGATGGGCCAAGACTTTCAGAGACTAAAAGGTAAGGGGATTGAAAAAAAATTCCTCACCTGGCTTGCACAAAAGATGGAACAAAAAAATCTCAAAGTCAAATTTGCCATAAAGGAAGAAATGGAATCAAGCAAATACGGCATCTTTTAATCACATCGGGAAACACCAGCCTCCAAATGAAGACAATAGCACTTGCAAATCTCATCAGCCGGTGATTCCCAATTGCAATTCATGATACGGTTGGTAGATCTGCAGTATTCCTTACAGGCAGACAATTAAAAAATACCCAAGATTTTACTATCGTGTTTTCTAAAAATAGAAAGTCCTCATTTCAAGTTATTAGAATACGATGACAAAATGATCACCGACTTAATGTATGGCTAGCCACGATTATGTGCAATGTCCCAACAGTTAATTCAGAAAAAACCATGGGTTCTTGTCAGCGTTCTAAAATCAGACATGAATCCTCAGGACGCCGAGGTAGCAGTAGCGGGGCTTGGCAATCTAGTTGATGAATGGCATTCGCAGGGAAAGATAATGTGGTCTGGAGCATTTGATGACAACAAGACATCTATGACCATATTTGAGGCAACAGATGATGAGGCCAGTGATTTCTTTGCAAGATACAATCAGATAGCAAACAAGGTTGTTGATTCCTATATTTACCAGTGGGATGCATGCCGATTTTGTAACAATCAGAATTAACAATACGTCATCACAAACATCAAGTTTGAACTCGTTTATTGTTTACAATATTATATATCAAAATGTAACAGATTCTGGATATTTTAATAATACAAAGATCTCCATTCATGCTCAACAATCAAAGATCTTTGATTTAAGAGACATCAGATATGATTTAGATGTAGTTGATTCATCGCCGGAACCAGACGAAGCTATAAGGATGGTTCTGATCTCTGATTTTGGCAACAAAATTATTTTTGATTATGATTTTGATACAAACTGTACACCCTAGATCACGCCCTAAGTAGAATTTTGATCTTGCAGCCTAGTGCTCAGGTAAAAAAAATAGAGATTCCTAGAGTGTTGCTAGGAATGCTCCGATTCCTGCGCCAACACCAATGCCCAGAACGAAGAAAAGTGTGTCCCAAGCAATGACTTTCTTAAAGGGGGCGCGAACCTCGTAATTCCAGTGAGTTTGCTGTGTCATAATTCTAGTATTGTATATGATATTGATAGAATCTTTTCAGCTTGTTTGTTGAATGTTAAGCTGAGTTGCTGAATTTAAGCTGCCAAGTGGGGTTTTTTGTAGACAGGTATTCTGAATTTGGAATTTTGGAGAAATTATTTATGGATTCTATTTTTGAGAAAATTCATGGATTTGAACATGAAGGTACTTGAGAGTTTTACCATAAAAGAGGTAATTGGCGAGATTCCTGAAAGCCCCCAAATACGAAGGCGTCTTGAAGACGAACTTGACCGTCTATTAAGGGATCTAAGTGGCAAGAATCAGATAGAGCTGCAAGATACATTAAAACAACAGAAAATAGTAAAGCGAGAACTTGACATACGTTCAGGTGCGATGGCGCTATCACAAGAAAAAATCCAAATGTTCAGCGAGGCCATAACTAAATACATCTCAGAGATTGAATCAAGAATAAGCCACAGCATATCGACCTAGAATTGATTTTCTAAAACATAAATTCTAAATTTGGCTACAAATCTCCAAAGCTTGTTGAGTTCGATCGAGATCAGCCCAGATGAGCTAGCACAGATTATTGAGGGTAAGGTGCCTGCCTTGATTTTAGACATTAGGGCAAAGGAAAGCTACATGCAGGGCCACATCAAAGGTGCCGCAAACGCAGTGTGTACCTCGATGCAACAAAAACAAGTGATAATGTCAAAGCTTCCTCCATCAATGAAGATAATTTTGGTAGACGACGACGAAACAGCAGCAAAGGAAAACGCCACAATGATGGCAAGATTCGGCTTTGACGCACATTACCTCAAAGGCGGTTTAAAGTCATGGAAGGGTAACCTCGTCAAAAGCCATCAAGATACAGTCATTGATGGTGATACCTTGTTGGATTCATTAAAGAAAGATGATGTGTTTTTGCTTGATGTAAGAGAGCCTGAAGAATATGCAGAGTTTAGAATCCCCGGCGCAGTAAACGTTCCTTTGTCTAGGCTTTTTTCACAGGATGCTCAACTACAAATCCCAAAAGACAAAAAAGTTGTCACCATATGCTCGCACGGAAATCGCTCCATGGTTGCAACATTTGCATTAGCGCAAAAAGGTGTAGAAGCGACCTCACTTGTTGGTGGAATGGCGATGTGGAATCAGGTGTTAAATGCAACTCCACTGCGAGAAAAAGACATTACAATAATCCAAGTAGAAAAAATAGGCAAGGGTTGTCTTTCGCACATAGTTGGCTCAAATGGGGAAGCGTTAGTAATTGATCCTACATACCCTGCGCAAAAATACCTCGAATTTGCAAAAAACGAAGGACTCAAGATAACTAAAGTAATCGATACGCATCAGCACGCAGATCATGTTTCTGCGGCAAAGGACTTGGCACAGCTTGCAGGGGCAAAGCTGTACTTTAGCAAACTGGAAGGATATACGCTAGAAAGCGAAAAGATTGAGGATGGCGACACAATACCTTTTGGAGCAAAACACCTCAAAGCTATCCATACACCAGGACACACACCTGGTAGTTTGTCTTTTGTAGTAGATGACAAGTACCTCTTTTCTGGCGATACATTATTTGTAGAAGGAATAGGCAGGCCCGACTTGAGAGACAAGGCAGAAGAATTTGCTGCAGAGCTCTACGATACACTACATGGCAAGTTATTGAAATTTTCTGATGACACCAAGGTGTTTCCAACACATCATGGTGAAGGTGTAAAACCTACACAGGATGGCCTTTACTACACAACAGTCAAAGCGGCAAAGACGTTGCCACTACTTGATCTGTCAAAACCAGATTTTGTCTCCAAAGTAGTTTCCATAACAACACCACGCCCAATGAACTATTCTATGATAATTAAGATAAACAAAGGTACCATCCCTATCTCTCCAATGCAGATTCCCGACTTGGAAATGGGGCCAAATCGATGCAGCATACGAATGTAAATGGCAGTATTCAAATGCATTTCAGTCTCACAGCCGTTTGCTCATCTAATAGTTGAAGGTAAAAAGACAATTGAGCTTCGAAGTTGGAATACTAACTTTCGCGGCGAGTTTTTAATCCATGCACCAGCAAAGATCCGAATCAAGGACTGTCACAGATTAGGCATAGATGCAAGATCACTTGTTGTGAGTGCGATCATAGGAAAGGCTGAAATCTATGATGTAAAAGAATACCACACAAAAAAAGAATTGGAAAAAGATAGAAAATACCATTTTGCAGGCCCTGATTTTTCTGGCTCTAAATTTGGCTTTATGATAAAATCCGCAAAAAAATTCTCAATGCCAATTCCCTACAAAGGCAAACTTGGTTTTTTTGATGTCAAACTACACGCCTCTAAAACCAAAGACGAGCAGATTGTTACAGATATCTTTGATGAGGAGTATCGTACGCAGTGGATAAACCATCACTAAGCAGCTGCTCCCACAAATTCATGCTGAACCATCTGGATTCGGCAGGACCACAAGTATCTAGTATTTATAAAGGATTTATTTAGAAACGGCAAATGCCACAGACAAAACCAATAGTAAGCGTAGAAAATGTGGTGGCTTCTGCATCAGTTGATCAAAAAATCGACCTAAACGAGGTAACAAAAAAGTTTCCAGATACAGAATATCATCCAGATCAGTTTCCGGGACTTGTCTTTAGATTAAAGACACCAAGGACTGCGACTCTGATTTTCAGGACAGGTAAGATGGTATGCACTGGTGCAAAATCAGAAGAAATGGCAATAAAAGCAGTGCAAACCAACGAAAATTCAATTTCAGCTTCCTGCCTGGACTGGCTTATAAGCTTGAGGTCAGCCGTCAAGGAATCAGCGGAACGCGCAAGCAGATTCCTGGTTCAGTACGAGAACCTGGTTAAGAGGCTGAAAACTATTGCGGACAATACTAGGTTCAGACCTTTGTTTTCCGAAAAGAAACAGCTTTTTTCCATTGGTTACAGCCTTGATAATTTACAATGGGCTTGACCAAACAGGTATCT
>JBBIVI010000112.1:0-4927 GCA_037439825.1 Candidatus Nitrosotenuis sp.
ACAAAAGAGGTGATCTTGGCAATACCAGTAATCCCATACACTACATATGAAATGCTCAAAAAATATGGAATTAGGATCGTATCCATCGAAATTCCAACAGAGTTTTCAGCAGTAGCACAATTTTATAGAAAATTTGAGCAAGTACCAGAACAAATAGTACTAGATGTACTTCAAAAACACAGAAAATAGGAATTCTATCTTACAATTAGAACAGGGCAATGGGCAAACTCTGCTACCTTTCGACTGACGCTTCCCAAAGATTTGATTCTGCTAATTCCATGCAATCCTCGACTTCCAATTACTATGAGGTCAACTGATCTTGCTTTGGCGGCTCTGAGTATCTCTTCGGCAATGTTTCCATTGATTATTAACTTGTAGTATGCCTTTACTCCCTTTGATCCACAATAAGAGATCTGTGTTTTCTGCATCTTTTCGGCCTCAATTTTTGCAGATTTGATCAGTCTTCTCTGCAATTCACCCTTTGACGCACTTTTTACTAGGCCCAAAAGCGAACCTGGAGGAATTACTACATCTGTACTTATCACAGTGCACAGGTAAATTGTAGCACCGGTTAGCTTGGCTATTTTAATTGCTTCATCAAGAGCCTTTTTTGAATAACCTGATCCATCAAATGGGACAAGAATCCTCTGATATGACATAATATCACTATTTTACTAACATTACGGGAATCTTTGAACTATGAAGTACTGCATTTGAAACGCTTCCCAAAAAGAATTCTTTTACTCTTCCCTTTCCCCTCGCACCTATTACTATTAGATCGCATTTTTTTGATTTTGCTATTGCCAAGATCTGTTCAACTGGGTTACCAAAAACTATGGCATATTTGAACAAAATACCACGTTTTGCTGCACGATATTTTGCCTCCTCCATGAATTTTCCAGCCTCTTTTTTCTGGTAGATCTTGTATGGTACAACAGACGGCATAAACTCTGTAGGCAAAAATGATATGGCATGAAGACCAAGAATCGTGGCTTGACATGCCCGCGCTACCTCGATTGCTTGATCCAGAGCTTTAAATGAAGTCTTTGAACCATCCATGGGAACCAAAATTCTCTTTATCTTGTTTTGCATTACGAA
The DNA here is from genome assembly GCA_037439825.1 of Candidatus Nitrosotenuis sp. Taxonomy (GTDB): domain Archaea; phylum Thermoproteota; class Nitrososphaeria; order Nitrososphaerales; family Nitrosopumilaceae; genus Nitrosotenuis. The sequence goes on from JBBIVI010000112.1 coordinate 1,099, forward strand.
ATAACTCTCTTTAGTTTGAATTTAAACGTCTTGTTCAAATTATCATGAATAGTAATCTAGCAATTATCATCCCTGATAATTAGCAATTTGCTTAACTATGATTTGAGTGTACGTATACTGTACAAGTACGTCTTGTACAGCGGACGGGAATGCGGGGTGGTAACCCAACATAACATACTTCGGTATGACGTGTCTTGCATTCTCGTCTTTTTAGTTTTGAAAATTGATGGCAAACATTAAAGCCTAACTACAATCTTATGCTGATTGTGAAAAATAACTTTTCAAAGATACTCGTCTGCTGTGATGGCTCAAAATATTCTGAAAAGGCCATAAAACAGGCATGCGACCTTGCTAGAAAGTATGATTCTGAACTCACACTCATTCATGTAATAGACAGAACGCGAAAATCGGATATATTGGCAGGAAACGAGTACACACAGATCCTAAGAAAATATGCGAAAGAGACTTTGGAAAGGGCTCAAAAGATAGCAAAAAAGGAAGGATTTGACGTAAAAACAATTACAAAGGAAGGAAACATTGCAAACGAGATAATTAGCTTCTCAAAGAAGGACAAAACCGATCTGATTGTTGTTGGAAGTAAAGGCCTTGGCGCAGTACTCAAATTTCTTCTTGGAAGCGTGTCGTCTAAGATAGCAAATCATTCACTGTGCTCTGTTTTGATTGTCAAATAATATATCAAAGCTGATAATCGGCTCTTGTTTTTATTAAAAATGAATTTAGAATACAATTAATGGTAGTCATACCTGACAAAGTCATCCAAATGATAAGAAAAGAGCAGATAATAATTGTGGGCTCTACCAATAAGGAAATTTGCAATGTTTCACCTAGAACCGCATTTCACATGGACCAAGATGGATCACTTTACTGGCTTGAGCTCTTCAGACACAAAACTCTGAGAAATCTCCAGAAAAATCCTTGGTGCACGGTAGCCGTATTCAACAAAACAAAGCTGAGCGGTTACCAACTAAAAGGCAACGCGACGGTGATCCTTGATAGAAAGCTCAAAAAAGAAATGAGCACCAAAATAATAGATAAACTTACAAGACTGCACAAACAAAGAATACTAAGTCAATCAAGAAATACAAAACCAAACCTTATCAAATTTAATGCAAAGCTAGTCTTCTCATTGAATCCAAATGAGATTGCTGACTCTCCATTGATAATTGACGCAGATGACAAGTCTCTAAAGGCAGCCGACATGCAGTGGTAGGCTCAAAAATGAGTATGCACCACAAAGCATCATGTATATTTTGTGAGCGACAAAGACCAGTATATGCAGACAAAAATCAGTGGTTAAGACATCTTGCCACGCACAGGGAAGCTATCATAGGTTACATAGTAGACAACTTTGAGAAATGTCCACTTGGTGCATATCCAAGACAAATTCGAGATAAAACCGAGTACGCAGGACATCTCAAGTGGTCGCATTCTAAAAAAGAATTGCTGATTTGGGCGTATCGAAACCTAATAGAAAACCAATTGACCATATTACCGTAATCTCTTGTAAATGGTCTTGAACTCTTCTGCTAATGTGTACGCTATATTTTGCAGATGAGTTATCTCGATCATGTTGGTTTTGCCTCGTGCTATCTGCCTGATTAGAGTAAGACACTGATGAATCTTGTTATGGCTATCTTCCGTGGAGTCGTTTGGACCATCAACCTTTGTCAACAATTGGAAACAGTCATTGAATTCAAGACAGAACTGCAAAATAATCAGCTCCCAGTTTTTCGAGGTGGTGGGTATGCCCATACCATTTGCCAGTTCTTTGAACTCGTTACTTCTATCTACTAGAAGCATGTCTAATGCTTCTTTTGCCTTTTTTGGTTCAAATCCTTCTAGTTTTTCAAGTATGCCCATAATTTTGGGAATAACCTTTCTGTATTTAACTTCTAAACAAAAATTCATGATTGATTTTCTAATACTACCCTTGATAATCATAGTTCAGTCTTTTAAATAACAAAGAATCCTTCTCAAACATGAGTGAACTTGTTCGCGATGTTATGAAAAACACCGTGATCTCAATAGACTCCTCCATGACTGTTCAAGACGCGGCAAAGATGATGGATGACGCCTCAGTAGGAGCAATCGTCGTAATTGAAAAAGGAATTGCAATTGGAATAATCACGGAACGTGACATTACCCGTAGAATAGTGGCGAAAGGAAAATCACTTACAACTAATGTCAAAGATGCCATGTCTTATCCACTAATTGTGATAAATCCTGATGATTCGGTATGGACAGCAGCTCAACTAATGAAAACAAGAAGGATTCATAGACTTCCAGCGGTCAAGAATAATCAACTGGTTGGTATAATCACTACATCGGACATTGTAAGGCTGTGTAGTATTGGTTCAGATGCAGAAATGAGAAGAATAACGGAGCAAATTCTTTTACGAGCCAAACCTAAAGATTAAAGATCATTAAAAAATTACAAATCAATTATTGCGATATCCGTGTTCAAATCGATCCCATGGATATACAATGTACTCGTTGCCATTTGTTAACTTTGCATAAATTAATTGTGGGGGGTATTTTTCTCCTCTTCGCGCATACAGAGTTGCAAAAACAAGATTTTGGGGATCCTCTGCTTTTTCTATAATTCTTCTGAATGTCTCACCAGTGTCGTATATGTCATCAACAAAAAGTGAATCTGATGGAATTGATTCATCATCAACTACGATGCGTTTTATGCTCAGCCTATCCGCAACAAGACGGGCGGGGACAAGTCCTCCTCGACTGATTGTATGTATGGAATTGAATTGTTTATTTTTTAGTAAGATTTTTTCTACTAGTAAACTTACACAACCTTCAATTTCTTGCCAGTTTTTCAACTCGTTCATAATCATGTGATTACATTAGGTGGTTTATTTCTGTGGCTAAAATTCATTTTTGATAATTTGATCTTTATTTATCTATGATTGTGATTAATCTATGACGTTGCTTACAATAAAGACAATCCTTGTCCCACTTGATGGCTCTGATAACTCATTTAGAGCACTAGATGCGGCACTTGTCTTGGCAAAAAATCTGAATGCAAAGATTATCGCAATATACTGTGTAGGTATAATTCCAGTTATGGAAGCACAAGTCATAGACCCAATCAAATGCCAAGTCGAAGAACGCAAGTACGCCGACGAAGTATTGCACAAAGCTGAATCGCTAGCTAGAGAAAGCGATGTTCCAATATCCACCATTGTGAAGTATGGGAACCCAGGAATTGAAATAGTTCAGATCATAAAAAGCAAAAAGAACAAAATCGATCTAGTTGTAATCGGTTCACGTGGCCGAAGCCCACTAAAAGAGATGTTTCTTGGCAGTGTTTCAAATTATGTTCTACACAAGTCTCCTATACCAGTGTTGGTGGTAAAATAGCCAGTAAGAAATGACAAAATTGATTTATGATGTGATGGTAGAAAAATTATGAGATTAAAAAACAAAGTAGCGATCATAACCGGCGCTTCAAGTGATATCGGAGCCGATATGTCAAAAAAATTTGTCGAAGAGGGAGCTACGGTGATAATGCTTGGTAGGAACATAAAATCACTGGAGAATGCCCGCTCTACCATACCAAATAAAGAAGCTACAGTCACAATGTCTTGTGATATCAACGATGATTCACAAATACTCAACGTAGTCGAGCAAGTAATGGGCAAATATGGCAAAATTGACATTCTTGTAAACAATGCGGCAAGAATTAATGATGCAATTCACTTCCACGAAATGAAAGATTCTGATATTCTGGATCTGTCAATACAAACATCCTTGGTACTTTTAAGATAACAAAAGCAGTAATTACGAAAATGCT
>JBBIVI010000113.1:0-1829 GCA_037439825.1 Candidatus Nitrosotenuis sp.
GTCAATACCAAGACCCACAAACCACAACATGTTACTTTTTCTTTAGGTCGTGGAGTCTCTTTAGGTGTTGCAGAGTGTTTCTAATTACTTCGATTCCACGCAGATACTCGCTCATAGAGACACGCTCATCAATTGTGTGTGATGCATGAGGATCACCTGGGCCGTACGTGACAACCGGAATGTTCCAAAGTGAGCCGATTATGTTCATGTCACCGGTTCCGGTTTTTCGAATTAGCGCAGGCCTTGTATGTTCTACGTCCATCACACCAAGAGTAAATGCCCTGATCAGAGGAGAGTCAAGCGGAGCCTCAAAGGGTTCTGTTTCATCTATAACAGAATATATTGCCTCGACTCCTTGTTTTTTTGATATTTCGTTTACCTTTGATGCTATTTTTTCTCCGATCATTTTACAATTCATGTTTACAGGTATGCGTATGTCCATCACAGTGTTGCATTCTTTTGGCGTGACATTGTGACTGTCTCCTCCTTTGATTTCAGTAATTGTCGCAGTAAGTAACATTCCTTTTGATTTTCCTTCCTGGTTTTCTTCGAGATGTTTTTTTAGCTCCGCGGTAAATTTGGTTGCCTCCTCGATTGCGTTTTTCGCAAGCCATGGTGCAGATGCGTGTGCCGAATCACCGACGTTTACTTTGAGATTTATTGCAATTCTTCCTTTGTAAGCTATTGTGACGTTTGTGACACCGCTTGGCTCACCAAATACTGCATAATCAATGTCGAGCTTTTGTTTTGCTAGGTTTTTAATTCCGGTCGCGTTTCCTTCCTCGTCAACTGCGCCGACGAAGATTATTGTGCCATTGTTTTTATGGATGGTAGCTGCTGCAAGCAAGAGGGCCATCAGAGGGGCCTTTGCGTCCGATGCTCCACGCCCGTAGAGGTAGTCGCCTTCTTTTCTGACTTTGACTTTGCCAGGCACTGTATCCATGTGACCGCACAACAAGACTCGTGGCGAGCCGCTCCCAATTGTTGCAATGAGATTTCCCACCTCGTCTGTGTGTATGTTTTCAAATCCTAGATCGTCGCACTTGTCTGCCAGAAATTCTGCCATAGGTTTTTCTGCCAAGGACGGCGTATACAGCCTGAGCGCTTTTTCGAGCAGCTTAATCGAAAATCTAGGAGTTATTGTAAATGAAGAGTCCATTGATTTATTTTCCTGCATTTACTGCGTATTCTAAAATCTTTGCGGCAATGTCTGTCCCAGTTACCCGTGCCACATTTCTGTACTCGGTGGTGTTGTTTATCTCATGTACTACAAGGCCCTTGTCTTTGCTTTCCATTAGGTCGACCCCCACTATTTGCCCTCCTACTGCGTCTTTTGCCTTTATGCAGATCTCTTCAAGATCTTTTGTTATCTTGCATACCTCAGCAGTTCCCCCAAGATGCGTGTTTGTCTTCCAGTTTTCAGGGGTAGAGTTTCTGTAAATTGCACCCACTACAGAATCGCCAATTACTATTGCGCGAATATCACGTGGAGGCCTTTGCACATATTCTTCTAGGTAATGAATTTGATAAATAGGATACATCTTTTCTCTTTCCTCGATTATTCCTTCTGCGGACTCTCTGTTGTTCAACTTTGTCACCATGCGACCCCAGCTTCCAACAGTAGGCTTGATCACCCTCGGGTAACCTAGTTTATCGAGTGCATCAAGTGCAGAGTCTTTTGAGAATGTCACAGTAACAAAAGGAGTTGGAATCTTTGCCTTTTGCAATAACATGTGAGTGAATAGTTTGTTTCCTGCATAGATTCCACAGTGGAGTGAGTTGATCACGTTTGCACCCATACCTTCTAGCGCTACAGTAGAGTGCAAGTT
>JBBIVI010000113.1:1839-4925 GCA_037439825.1 Candidatus Nitrosotenuis sp.
AATAGATTTCACATCGCTGCAATAGCGTCTGGTAGGGAGATTTTTAATCAATATGTAAAATGAGGTTCTTACAATCAACCATTTGAAGATGGATGCCCTTTTTACTTGCAGCTTCAACAAGGGCCTTTTCTTCGGGACGGATAGTATCGTAGAGAACCGTTATGTTGGGGCTCACTGACCCCAGTCCTCTCCAACGCTTTGAGCTGGTTTTAGCCCAAATCCGCCTGAAGATTTTGTTATTTCAAAACTTGCTCCGCAGTCTGGGCAAGTTATCAATTCGCCCTCAACGGCATCAGCTGGGATGGAAATATCTGAGTCGCATTCTGCACATTTTGCCATGTTATTCTCTAGTCCCCTTGGAGTCATTAATTATCTTTCTTTCAAGCTTGCCGTCAAGCGGAATCTCAAGCAGGTCACCCATTCGGAGGTTTTTAAGCCCAAGTGCGACTGCCTTTGCCTGTTCGTCATTCTTTTCAAGACCCAAAAGTGACATCAGATACGCCGATCCGGTCTTTCCCGCAAGCTCACCAAAGACAATCCTTCTTCTGTTTCCTACAACGCGTGGAGGAATTGGTTCGTACGCTGCAGGGTTCCTAAGGATGGCTGCCAAGTGTGTTCCTGCCTTGTGTTTGTATGCAGTAGGTCCAACAATTGGCTTTGAGTCGTATGGAGGTATTCCGGTATAGGTCTCAATCAACTTAGATAGGTCAGTTAGCATGTCCAATCTAAAGTCATTTGGAGATCTGTACAGATACGTCAATGCAACTGCGACTTCGGCCAAAGACGGGATTCCTGTTCTCTCACCAATTCCATCGATTGTGGTGTGGATTTGCTCTGCTCCAGCATCGACTCCTGCAAATGCATTTGCAAGTGCAAATCCTATATCGTTGTGGCAGTGGACATCAAGTGGCACTTTGATCTTGTCATGAACCATCTTGACAAAATTGTACATGCCCTTTGGTCTCATGACTCCTACTGTATCAGGCAGACTGATTCTGTCAACCCCTGCTTCTTCTATCGCTTTACATACTTTGAGTAAGAACTCTGGGTCTGCTCTGCTTCCGTCTTCTACCGTAAATCTCATTTTAAGGCCGTGAGATTTTGCATACTCGACTGTCTCAACTGCACGTCTGAGTGCTTCTTCTCTTGTGATTCTTAGTTTGTCTTTTAGGTGAATATCTGAAATTCCAAGATATGTTGCAGTCCATTTAGGATCACATTTTAGTGCGATATCTACATCTGACTTGAGCGCTCTCACATGTGCGACGATATCTGCTTTGAGACCTTGTTTTATTATCGTCTTTGTTGCTTCGAAATGATCTTCTGATACAACTGGAGATATCTCAATTTGATCAACTCCAAAATAATCAAGCATCCATGCGATTTGAATTCTTTGTTTGTTGGTGAAGGTGACACCTGGGTGTTGCTCCCCTTCCCTCAGAGTACTGTCCAGTACTCTGATCCTTCTTGGCTTTTTATCGTACTCATTATGCAGATGCGCATAATAATTTGGGTCGTTCATTGCAGAGATAGTAGTTTGTTTTACTAGTTATAAACATATTCGTACTAAAAACGGCTAAATTCAGAGTTTTTATGTAATTTTTAGGCTTAAAACAAAAAGTAGGATCCGAATTTCGTTATGTAACATCTCGGAGAATTATCACGGTATTTGTATCAGAGACGCCTTGAATTTTACGTAATGAGTCAATTGAGGTGTTTATCTCAGTTATGTTTGGTGCAGAAATTATTACTGCAATGTCGTACTGGCCAGTAATTTCATATACAGTTTTTACGCCTTCAAGTTTGGTCAGTCTTGCAGATACTTTGGAGGTATCCATCGAAGACTCTACTGAAATCAACACTATTGCCTTTGTTGCATTTTTCTCACCCATCTCGATTGTGAATTTCTTTATTATTCCGTTGTCGATGAGATTTTTTACTCTACGCCTTACTGCGGATTCTGAGAGTTTGAGTTTTTTGCCAATATCTACAAATGATTCCCTAGAGTCTTCCTTTAGGAACTTGAGTATTTCATCATCAATTTTGTCCTTGTACATTTTTCCGCCTCTCAGCTTCCCTGGCAAATAATCTGTCTAGTACTTCTAATACCTTTGTAATTTCTGCCTCTGTGATGACCAACGGAGGAAGCAGCCTGAGTATGTTTCTTCCAGAATACAACAGTAAGACCCCTTCCTTTATTCCATCAAAGAGTATGTCTTTTACTTCAAATTTCATTTCGACACCAATCATGAGTCCCTTTCCTCGAACTTCACGTATTATGTTGTGTTTTTGCTTGAGCTTTTCAAGACCATCGATAAAGAACTTGCCCACTTTGGCTGCATTGTCAATTAGGCCGTCTTGTGTAAGGGCTTGAAGCGTTGCAGTTCCTGCTGCACATGAAAGAGGATTTCCTCCAAATGTGGATGAGTGTTCGCCTTTGCTCATTGCTGCAAGAATCTCCGGCTTTACCAGAGTTGCACTCATTGGGACACCACCTGCAATTCCCTTTGCAAGACACATGATATCCGGTGCCGTATTCCAGTGCTCAGACGCCCACATCTTGCCTGTTCTTCCCAATCCGGCCTGAATTTCGTCAAAAATTAGTAGAATCCCGTTTTCATCACAGATCTTGCGTACCTCTTGTAAAAATCCTGGTGGTGCTACATTGATTCCGCTTTCGCCTTGAATTGGCTCTAAAATTACAAACGCAGTGTCTTTGTTGATTTTTGATTTGAGAGATTCAACATCACCAAATGGTGAAAAATCAACATGTTCGACAAGCGGCATGAATGCTTTACGATATTTTGGATTAAACGTAATAGAGAGCGAACCAAGTGATTTGCCATGGTATGACCCATTCATTGCAATCATTCCTGATTTTCCTGTAAACTTTCTTGCAAACTTGATTGCTGCTTCGACTGCTTCTGTGCCGCTGTTGCCTAGGTGCACTTGTGTTAGTCCTTTTGGTGCAACTTTGATCAGATTCTCCAAGAACTCCTCTCTTGTCTTGTTGTAAAGCGAAGCATGCACCGTAATTATTTTGTCTAGTTCTAGACAAAATAATTACGGTGCATGCTTCGCTTTAC
>JBBIVI010000114.1:0-4864 GCA_037439825.1 Candidatus Nitrosotenuis sp.
CAAACCAATACGATGTTTTTTCAGACCTGACAAAGTTTGGTGGCGGAGGCGGTGGAACTGCGGAACGTATTGATCCCCCCTTATTTTGTTCGGCCGAGGAAGGACTTGCAGTTGTTGGTTCAACTTGTGGTGTGCTTGTCTGAGTCTCATTATCAGATGATTCTGTAGACTTGTCATTTGTGTGAGAAGGCGCATTTGTTGGAGTCTCGACTTGTTGGCCAGAGTTGGTGGTTTCTACAAGATACGATACAGCGGATTGTTGAATCTGTTCTTTTTGGTTGACGCTTGGGGTCACACCTTCCAAAGACAGATCAGTGATTCTTCGCTGAATGTTTAGAATCTCTGCTTTTTCATGGTCTATGTGTTCAATTATCTCACCTGTGTGCGTCTTGATCAGATCATACTTGGAATCAGTTATCTCATTGCTTTTGAACTGAACTTTTGCGTCAAACAGTAATGTCTTGACTGTTTTCATCTGGGTATTCAGCTCTTCTAGACGTGCAGCTAGTTTTGCAGTAATTTCTTTTTCTGATTCTTCCAAGGTCAGAAGTTTTGATTTGTATTTTTCGTGGATAATTTCTGCGTCCTCTCTCATTTCATCGTTTTCCGAGACGATGTCGATTAATGCCTTGAGTCGTCGGAGTGTCAGACCTTTCTCTCTGAGGAATCTTTGTGCGTCGAGTCTCCATCTTGGTATAAAGATTACGACATCACCCTGAACAACCAGTTGCTCAAATGGGATTTGAACCAGTCCTTGCAGACCACAATCAACGCCCACAGTCTGTATGGAACCATCTATGTCAGTTATTGTGCCAATAACTTTGCCCATTTGGGTGCCATACATGTCCTTGACTAGTTTGCCGATAATCTCTATTTCGTCCTTGTTCATTACTCAGACTTTAGCGTTTTATATAACCGACAAAATGTTAACAAGCTTTCTAGTTTTGGTAAGAACAATTTAACAAAACAATTTCGTAATTTTAAAATTCAAACCACAAAAACAAGATTCATGATTGACAAAGACGGCCTTGACCAGATACTGCATTTTGTCTCAAAACGCTGGATAGAGCTAAGCCGAGACCCAAACAACAAAGCCATGAAAAACCTGCCTACTGATTTTTGGATGAATTCGGTTGGAGGACGAGCTGGAAACGGACATTGGATCACGATGTTGTTATATACAGAAAACGAATCCGATGCAAATGCGCTTAAAGAGGTTTTGTTGCGTTGGCAGGCAAAACGTAGATCGTCAACCCAAGATCTAATCCAGATTAAACCAAAGTAGTATATTTTAGACCAATTCACTTTTTGTGTCTTGGTTGAAGAATATACAGATCTAGAAAAAGAGGTTTTGTTAAAACATTTTTCAAATGTTGATGATTCCGTTTTTGCAATAATTACCCCACGACAAGTAGATCGTGGTGCTCTGATGTCTCGATACAGTAGAACCGACAAAAGTATGAGGCGCGTTTTTCTTGATGAATTTTTAGCAAATGAGAGTCGTGGTGAGGAGTTTTACAATAAAGTTTTGATTGAATACGGTGACGACTCTGTTGCCGAGCTTGGAATCGCACAGGTCGCAATAGAGGGAATATCAAACATAGCGGTAAAAAAAATTGAAGATAGAAGAATTGGGCTCTCATATCTTGAAAAATCTTCGCGCTATGTGGCTTGGGATAAAAAAGTAAATGACCAATTTAAATTCTATCGCGAACCTGCCATCATGGATTCAAAGTTTGCTGATGCATACATTCAAAGCTGTAACCTGGATTTTGAAATTTATTCAAAAAACATACAGCCGATGATTAATTTTGTTAGAGAAAAGGAACCAATCGAGAAGCTCAAATTCAAAGATTCGCAGTCAGAAACAGAAGTTCCTTTTTCAAAACTGCGAATGCAAGAAGACATCAAATCAGCTACGATGATCTACAACGCCACAACTAAAGCAAAAGCATTAGATATTCTGCGCGGATTATTGCCAGCATCAACGCTCACAAACGTAGGTGTTTCTGGAAATGGTCGAGCATTTGAATACCTCCTTACCATTTTACTTAGCTCAGATCTTGCCGAAGAACGCGAACTAGCGTATAAAATCAAGCACGAACTTGACACTACAATCAAGTCGTTTGTCAGACGCTCAGACGACAAATATGGGCAATCCATGCAAAATTACCTAAAATCTATCCAACAAATCTCCGGAAGACTCTCAAAAAAGATCAAAATCTTATCTAAATCAAGTGGCGCGCGAACAAAGCTTGTCAATTACGAGCCAGAACCAAAGGCACTGAACAAGATCATCTCCGCCATCTTGTATGAACAACAAACTATCCCATACCAAGACGTAATGACGTATGTCAAAAAAATGAGTAAAAAAGCAAAATTAGAGATAATCAGATCTTTTGCAGAGACTCGACAAAATAGACGACAAAGACCACCACGCGCATTTGAGATGACACAGTACACGTTTGACATAATTGGGAATTTTGGCATGTTTAGAGACCTGCACAGACACAGAATACTCACACTTGAGCGGCAGTTGCTCACAACAGACCACGGATTTAGCATTCCAAATGAAATAACTCAACTTGGAATTGAAAAAGAATTCAAAGAGTGTATGTACACTTCAAAACAAGTTTTTGATTCCATGAGAACAAAGTACCCACAGCAAGCTCAATACGTAGTTAATTTCGCCTACAACTATCCATTTTTTATGAATTTGAATTTGCGTGAAGCTTGTCACCTAATTGAGTTGAGGACAATCCCCCAGGGTCACATAGACTACAGACGAGTTGCACAGAAGATGTTTGCAGAAATTCAAAGAGTACATCCCACCCTTTCAACAATAATGAAGTTTGTAGATCTGAGATCATATGAGCTTGAAAGATTCGAGTCAGAAAAAAGAATTGAAGAAAAACGAAAAAATCAGTCATAAACTCGGAACAATCTTCTAATACGCCTTTGAACAATTAAACACATGACAATCGAGAGGATTCTAAAGTCAGACAAGGAATGGAGGATGTCCCTCACAGACGAAGAATACGAAGTGTGTCGTAGAAAGGCAACAGAGCCACCATTTACCGGCAAATACACTTATTGTAAAGATGATGGCACATACCGTTGTACTTGTTGTGGCAACGAGTTATTCAGCTCAAATGCAAAATTTGATTCAGGTACAGGCTGGCCTAGTTTTTTTGAGCCAATTCATGAAAAAAGCCTCAAATACGAAACAGATACCAGCTACGGAATGCTCCGAACTGAGGTAATGTGTGCCAAGTGTGACGCACATTTAGGACATGTTTTTGAAGACGGTCCTGCACCTACTGGAAACAGATTTTGCATTAACTCAATTTCATTAAAGCTTGACAAGGACAAGAAATAACCATCAATTAATAAATCAAATTTGATCACGTCTTTTGGTATGTTTGTTATTAGTTGGAGAAGAGAGATTTGCGTTTAATCGTTTGTGGTTTTGGCACCGTAGCACAAAGTTTGGCAAAATTGCTTGTTTCAAGATCGGACGACTTGTATGCAAAATACGGCATGATGCCAAGAATAGTCGGAGTGTTTGATACGGAGGGTGGAGTAACTGAGCCGTCAGGCCTCGATCTAAACAGACTAGTTGAGATAAAAAAGAAGTATGGAACTGTCAGAAAATATACCGACTCTAAGAAAAAACTATCAGGCCTAGACATAATCAACGGCACTGACGCCGATGTTCTAATTGAGACAACTGCAAGCAATTACAAAGATGCAGAGCCAGGTATGTCGCACATCACATCCGCTATGAAAAAAGGTATGCACGTAATAACTGTCAATAAAGGCCCTCTTGCTCTGGCATTTCCATCACTTATGGAACTTGCGACATACAACCATGTCTTACTTAGATTTAGTGGCACTGTTGGAGGTGGTACACCCATTTTAGATTATGCAAAAAACAGCTTAAGGGGAGAACAGATAACATCTTTTGCTGGAATACTGAATGGAACCACTAACTACATTCTTACAAATATGGCAAAGGGCATGAGTTTTGCAGCCGCATTAAAAGATGCCAAATCAAAAGGCTACGTAGAAGCAGACGAATCTTTAGACTTGGATGGTTACGATGCTGCTGCCAAGCTTGTAATTTTGGCGAACTGGATCATGGGAATGAAAGTTACGATGCCGGACATAAAACGAACCGGCATTCGCAAAGTCACAACTGCAGACATAAAAAAAGCTACAAGAAAAAATGCAGCAATAAAGCTAATTGCCTCTTGTAACAAAGACCTCATCGTTGCACCTCGCGAAGTTCCTTTAGATGATCCGCTTTGCGTAAATGGAACGTTAAACGCAATCTCGTTTACTTCGGAACATTCTGGAACACAGACAATCATTGGAAGAGGTGCGGGTGGCACCGAAACTGCAAGCGCAATACTACGCGATCTGCTTGACATTCGTCAGGAAATAACCCGGGATTGAAATCGAATCTAATTTCCAAGTCAGACACGGCAAATATGCTCAAAGAGATTTCCCAGCAATGGAAATTCGAGCTCCCAAAAATAAAAAATCTAAAAATTTACGAAATTGACGAAACTTCAAGTATCATAGTTGGCGAAGGCGTGACGATACTAAAGAACGGAGACATGTATCTTCCTTTTTTGAGCGATACAACCACATTACAAAAGTTTCCAAGCGTCACTGTTGATATGGGTGCAGTCAAGTTCATGTGTAATGGTGCAAATGTGATGAGGCCTGGGATTCGCAGTTTTACAGAATTTGAAAAAGGACAGCTTGTTTGCATAGTAGAAGAATCGCAAAGAAAGTTTCTTGCTGTGGGAAGATCTCTCGTATCAAGTAAAGAGATGGAGACTATGACAAAAGGCGT